>NZ_JBYTAH010000040.1:0-68135 GCF_058787975.1 Cupriavidus sp. FW305-26 | reverse complement strand
CCCCAACGCCGCGCAACCCATGCGCGGCCGCCCCTTTGCTGTCTCCGGCCACCTGACGCGGGTGGTGTTCGCGGCCCCCTCCTCCCCGGTACCTTAGCGCCATACCAACGGCCGCATTGCTGGGCTGAGGCAACCTTCCGCAGACCGACATCCGGAGTACTCAATGGAAATCAACCGCAGCATCTATCGTGACGACCACGAGATGTTCCGCACCACCGTGCGCCGCTTCCTCGAACGCGAATGCCTGCCCAGGCAAGCCGAATGGGACAAGGCCGGCAAGGTCGACCGCGAGACCTGGCTCAAGGCCGGCCGCGAAGGCCTGCTGTGCGTGACGCTGCCGACCGAGTACGGCGGCGGCGGCGGCGACTTCGGCCACTCCGCCATCTATGCCGAAGAGTATGCCCGCGCCGGCCTGAGCGGGGTCGGCTTCGGCGTGCACTCCGACATCATCGCGCCGTATATCGCCCGCATCGGCAACGAGGAACAGAAGCAGCGC
Organism: Cupriavidus sp. FW305-26; assembly: GCF_058787975.1. Classification (NCBI taxonomy): domain Bacteria; kingdom Pseudomonadati; phylum Pseudomonadota; class Betaproteobacteria; order Burkholderiales; family Burkholderiaceae; genus Cupriavidus; species Cupriavidus sp. FW305-26. The sequence continues at coordinate 67,639 of NZ_JBYTAH010000040.1, read as the reverse complement.
TGGCTTCCCAAGGTCTGCTCCGGCGAATACATCCTCGCCATCGGCATGACCGAGCCCGGCACCGGCAGCGACCTCAAGGCGATCCGCACCACTGCCACCCGCGATGGCGACGAGTACGTGATCAACGGCAGCAAGACCTTCATCAGCAACGGCCTGAACGCCGACCTGATCATCATGGTCTGCAAGACCGACCCGACCGCCGGCGCGCGCGGCGTCAGCCTGATCGTGGTCGAAGCCGAGCGCGAGGGCTTCCGCCGCGGCCGCAAGCTGGACAAGGTCGGCCAGCACGCGCAGGACACCGCCGAGCTGTTCTTCGACAACGTGCGCGTGCCGGTGGCCAACCTGCTGGGCGAGGAAGGCAAGGGCTTTGCCTACCTGATGGCCGAACTGCCGCAGGAGCGCCTGTCGATCGCGGTCAGCGCCGCCGCCAAGCTGGAGGTCTGCCTGGAACACACGCTGGCCTACGTCAAGGACCGCAAGGCCTTCAGCCAGACCGTCTGGGACTTCCAGAACACCAAGTTCAAGCTGGCCGACATCAAGACGCAGGCGATCTCGGTGCGGCTGCTGGTCGACCACTACCTCGGCGAGCACATCCGCCGCCGCCTGACGCTGGAAGAAGCGGCCATCGCCAAGCTCCATGCGACCGAAGTGCTGGGCACCGCGCTGGACCAGATGGTGCAGCTGCACGGCGGCTACGGCTACATGATGGAGTACCCGGTGGCGCGCGCCTTTGCCGACATGCGCGTGACCCGCATCTACGGCGGCACCAGCGAAGTGATGCGCGATCTGATCGCGCGCAAGCTGTAAGCACTGACCCCAAGACAAACAATCATCGGAGCACACCTATGACTCGCAAGGTTTTCGTCGCCGGCGCCGGCATGATCCCGTTCAAGAAGCCGGGCAGCAGCGACACCTATGACGTGATGGGCGCAACCGCCGTGCGCCAGGCGCTGGAAGACGCCGGCCTTGGCTATGAGGACGTGCAGCAGGCCTACGCCGGCTACGTGTATGGCGACTCGACCTGCGGCCAGAAGGCGCTGTACCAGGTCGGCATGACCGGCATCCCCGTCATCAACGTGAACAACAACTGCGCCACCGGCTCGTCGGCGCTGTTCCTGGCGCGCCAGGCGGTGCAGAGCGGCGCGGTGGACTGCGCGCTCGCGGTCGGCTTCGAGTTCATGCAGCCCGGCGCGCTGAAGTCGCGCTGGGACGACCGCGCCCCGGCGCTTGAGCGCGCCATCGGCCTGGTGGACGAACTGGTCGACCGCAAGGACCTGCCCAATGCCATCCGCCAGTTCTCCGGCGCCGGCAAGGCCCATATGGAAAAGTACGGCACCAGGCTGGAAACCTTCGCCAGGATCCGCGCCAAGGCCAGCCGCCACGCCGCCAACAACCCGCTGGCCGTATTCCGCAACGTGCTGACCACCGAGGACGTGCTGGCCGCGCCGGCGCTGTGGGAAGGCGTGCTCACGCGCCTGATGGCCTGCCCGCCAACCTGCGGCGCCGCTGCCGCCATCGTGGTGTCGGAGGAATTCGCGCGCAGGAAGGGCCTGAAGACCGACGTGCTGATCGCCGGCCAGTCGCTGACCACCGACCGCCCCAGCACCTACGACGCACGCGACATGATCCGCGTGGTCGGCTTCGGCATGACGCGCGAAGGCTCGCAGCAGGTGTATGAGCAGGCCGGCGTCGGCCCGCAGGACCTCGACGTGATCGAGCTGCACGACTGCTTCGCGCAGAACGAGCTGCTGACCTATGAAGGCCTCGGCCTGTGCCCGGAAGGCGGCGCCGAGAAGCTGGTCAACGACGGCGACAACACCTACGGCGGCAAGTGGGTGGTCAACCCGTCAGGCGGCCTGCTGTCCAAGGGCCATCCGCTGGGCGCCACCGGCCTGGCGCAATGCTACGAGATGGTCCAGCAGCTGCGCGGCACCGCCGACCAGCGCCAGGTGGAAGGCGCACGCCTGGCCCTGACGCACAACCTCGGCCTGGGCGGCGCCTGCGTGGTCACGCTGTACCAGAAGCACGCCTGAGCACACTGACACAGGAGGCCATCCATGATCGACAAGAAACACATCGGCAAGGTGGTGGCGGATTTCCGCGCCTGCGCACCGGCCAGCCAGCTGCGCTTCTTCGCCAAGGCCACCGGCCAGACCGATCCGGTCTATCTCGACGAAGCCGCCGCGCGCGACGCCGGCCACCCGGGCCTGCCGTTGCCGCCGACCTTCCTCTTTTCGCTGGAACTGGCCGGGCCGGCGACCGGCTGGCGAGATGAGCTGGGCATCCGCATCGACCGCATCCTGCACGGCGAGCAATCCTTTGCCTACCACCGCATGGCCTACGCCGGCGACACCCTGCACTTCAAGTCCACCATCGCCGACATCTACGACAAGAAGGGCGGCGCGCTGGAATTCGTAGTGCGCGAGACGCGCGTGACCAACCAGGATGGCGAGCACGTGGCAGACCTGCGCAGCGTGCTGGTGCATCGCACTTGAACCGGAGAACCCGCATGAGCAAACTAGGCTTCGACCAGGTCAAGGTAGGCGACACCCTGCCGCCGCTGACGCTGGAGCCGGTCAACCGCACCACGCTGGCGCTGTTCGCCGGCGCGTCGAACGACCACAACCCGATCCACATCGACATCGATTTCGCACGCAAGGCCGGCAACCCCGACGTGTTTGCCCACGGCATGCTGGCGATGGCCTGGCTGGGCCGCTTGCTGACGCAGTGGGTGGACCAGCGCCAGCTGCGCCAGTTCGGCGTGCGTTTTGTCGGCATCACCCACCTGGGCCATCGCATCACCTGCACCGGCCGCGTGGTGGAGAAGCTGGAAGTCGACGGCGAGAAGCGCGTCAGGCTGGAAATCCAGACCGCCAACCAGTATGGCGAAAGCAAGATCCTCGGCGACGCCGTCGTTGCCCTGTAAATCCAATCAAGCACAAGGAGTCTGAAATGGGAGCACTTGAAGGCAAGGTGGCACTGGTCACCGGTTCGGGCCGCGGCATCGGCAACGCCATCGCCATGCGGCTGGCACGCGAAGGCGCGCGCCTGGTCATCAATGACCTGGACGCCGAGCCGGCGCAACAGACCGTCGAGGAACTGAAGGCAATGGGCGTCGAAGCCGTGGCCTGCGTGGGCAACGTGTCCGCACCGGACTTTGCCGACCGCTTCATCAACACGGCGATGAGCAATTTCAAGAGCATCGACATCATCGTCAACAACGCCGGCTTCACCTGGGACGACGTGGTGCAGAAGATGAGCGACGAGCAGTGGTACGCCATCCTGGACTGCCACATGACCGCGCCATTCCGCATCCTGCGCGCCGCCTACCCGCACATCAAGGCACTGGCCGCCGCCGACAAGGAAGCCGGCCGCGAGGTGTACCGCAAGATCGTCAATATCTCGTCGACCTCGGGCCTGAACGGCAATGCCGGCCAGATCAACTACTCCGGCGCCAAGGCCGGCGTGATCGGCATGACCCGCGCCATGGCGCGCGAGTGGGGCCGCTTCAACGTCAACGTGAATGCGGTGGCGTTTGGGCTGATCCACACCCGCATGACCTCGGCCGACGCCAAGGCCGGCGCCACGGTCAACATCGAAGGCCGTGAAATCCGCGTCGGGCTGAATCCGGAGATGCTGAAGTCGCACGCCCAGCGCAATCCGCTTGGCCGAGGGGGCACCCCGGAAGAAGCCGCGGGCGGCGTGTACCTGTTCTGCTCGCCGGATTCCAACTACATCACCGGCCAGGTGATCGCGGTCGCCGGCAACGTGCAGTAAATCCAGCCGCACCGAAGCGGGGGCTCGCGTTGGCGAGCCCCCGTTGCTGCAGCAGGCGCCTACCGGCCGCCCGCCGCGATGCTGCCGAAATGACCGCTGCTGAAGTCGCGGAAGGCATCGGCGATCTGCTCTTCAGTGTTCATCACGAACGGGCCATGGCCGACGATCGGCTCGTCGATCGGCTCGCCGCTGAGCAGCAGCACCACCGCGTCGGTGCTGGCTTCGATGTTCACATCCTCGCCGGCACCGTCCAGCACCACCATCTCGGCATCCCGCACCGTCGCCTCCGCGTTGACGGTGATCTTGCCGCGCAGCACCACCAGCGCGGTATGCCAGCCCTCCGGCAGCGCCAGCCGCGCGCTGGCACCCTGGTTCAGGCGCATATCCCACACATGCATCGGCGTGAAGGTGCGCGCCGGACCGGCCTTGCCCGCGTACTCGCCGGCGATCACGCGCACCGTGCCGGCGCCATCGGGCAGCGGCACCACCGGGATATCGCGGTCGACGATGGCCTGGTAGCCGGGCGTGGTCATCTTGTCGCGCGCCGGCAGGTTGACCCACAGCTGCACCATTTCCAGCGCGCCGCCGCTTTGCGTAAAGGCCGGCGAGTGGAATTCCTCATGCAGGATGCCGGCGCCCGCCGTCATCCACTGCACGTCGCCGGGGCCGATCACGCCGCCCTGCCCGGTCGAGTCGCGATGCGCGACCTCGCCCTTGTAGACGATGGTCACGGTCTCGAAACCGCGGTGCGGATGCTGGCCAACCCCGCGCGGGCGCTGCGTCGGCGTGAAGTCGGCCGGCCCGGCATAGTCCAAAAGCAGAAACGGGCTCAGTTGCTTGCCGTGGCTCATGTACGAAAACATCGAGCGCACCGGAAAGCCATCTCCGACCCAGTGCTGACGCGGTGCGCTGTAGACGCCCAGAATGCGCTTCATGTCTGATCTCCGAGTATGCCGACCGATAGCGGCAGGCAATGATCCATGAAGCAATGATAGGAGCTGCAGCCGGCGCGCGGTAGACCGTGGGATTGCAATGCAGTGTCCTGTGGCTGGAACGATGCCCGGCCGCCGTCCGTCAGAAGCGGTAGCGCACGTAGCCCATGCTGAAGTTGGTGCCGGGATTGGGCTGCCTGATGCCGGCATTGGACAGGTGCTGGAAGCGGTAGCCGATGGCAAGCCGCTGCGCCTTGCCGAAGGCAATGCCCACGCCGACCATGTCAGAGAACTGGAACGCCGAGCCCATGCGATGGCCGTCGGCGATCTCGGTATGGCTGAGCACGCGCAAACCCACGGAGGCTTCAACAAACGGCGTCGCGTACTCGCCCGCATAGCTGAGGCGGAAGATCGGTGACACGCCGAACTCCGTCAGCTGGCTCGACGGCCGGGACGACAGCGCCCGCCAGTTTGCGAGATTGACCTCGCCGTCCAGGGACAGCGCAAGGCGGCTTGACAGCTGCCACTGCACGATATCGTCCCAGCGCGCGGCCACTTCGTATTTTTCAACGCCGTGGCGGTTGTCGCGGCCATAGCCGCCCTGCATCGAGAAGGTTGCCGCGTCGGCGGCGGCCGGAAGCGCGCACAGGCAGGCCGCAAACGGAACGGCGGCAGCAAGGTGCGCCAGCCGGCTTGATGGGGTTGCTATCTTCACTGACATCCGTGGGTTTCGGGCAGCGTCGACGTGTATCGCGGCGCTGCCACTTTGTTTTGATCACGGCGCTCGAAGATAGCAGCCCTTCAGATTTGCGGAAGCCTGCCCGAAGCAAACACAGTGTTCCAATGCCGAAACAATGCGACGTCATGACCAAGGAATTGGCAAAGCCACAGACAATTGTCGAAACTTGGTAGTACGCGGCTGTCACGGGGCCGCCCACAAGCGCAAGGAGGCCATCATGCGCGCCTGCCGACAAGCCCGCCCTGCCGCCAGGGCCGCCGCAGTCTGGCTGCTGGTGGCGGCCATGGCCACCGCGGCCTGGCTGCTGCCGCGCATCGCGCAGCCGCCGCAATACCATCGTTATGCCGACCCTTACGTCTGCTTCGGCACGCCCCACTGCCTCGACATCGGCTCCAATCTGCTGTTCCTGCTCGCGGGCGCGGCAGGCCTGCGCTATCTGGGCACCACGGCTGCCAGCCGTGCCTTTATCGCGCCGGCCGAGGCCTGGCCTTTCCGGCTGCTTTTCTTCGCCGTCTTCCTGGTTGGCCTGGGCTCCGCCTATTACCACCTTGCGCCGGACAACCAGCGGCTGGTGTGGGACAGGGCCCCGCTGGCGTTCGCGCTGATGTCCTGGCTGGGCGCCAACCTGTGCGAGCGGGTCAGCCTGAAGGCCGGCTTGCGGCTGCTGCCGCTGCTGCTGATCGCAGGGCCGGCCAGCGTCGCCTACTGGGCATGGAGCGAGGCCCGCGGCATCGGCGACCTGCGCCCTTATCTGCTGGTTCAGGCATCGGCCATGCTGGTGGTGCCACTGCTGCTCTGCCTCTATGCGCCGCGCTACACTGGCGACCGGGATGTGCTGGCCATCACCGGCTGCTATGTGCTGGCCCTGGCTTGCGATGTGCTGGATCACCAGATCGCCGCGCTCACGGGGCTGGTCAGCGGGCACACGCTCAAGCACGTGTTCGCGGCGCTGGCCGTCTATGGCGTCTTGCTTCGGCTGAAGCGGCGCCGCATCGTGGAGGAAGGAACATGACCGTGCCCCAACCTGGTGGCCACGCTCGCGAGCCCAGCGAGCCCACTGCCCTGGGCGTCGACGTACGGCCGCGCGAAGTGTGGGCATGGGCCATGTACGACTTTGCCAACTCTGGCTACACCACCGTGGTCATCACCGCGCTGTTCAATGCCTACTTCGTCGCCGTGGTGGCCGGCAATGCGTCCTGGGCCACGCTGGCGTGGACCGCGGCGCTTTCGCTCTCCTATGCGCTGGTGGTGCTAAGCGCGCCGCTGGTCGGTGCCTACGCCGACCTGCGCGCAGCCAAGAAGCCACTGCTTGCGGTGACGACGGCGGGTTGCGTGGTGTTCACCGCCCTGCTCTATTTTGCGCAGCCCGGCACCCTTGGCCTGGCCATCCTGTGCGTGGTCCTGTCCAACTTCTTTTTCGGCAGCGGCGAAAACCTGATCGCAGCCTTCCTGCCGTCGCTTTCCACCACCCGGGCCCTGGGCAGGGTATCGGGCTGGGGCTGGAGCCTTGGCTATATCGGTGGCCTGGCCACGCTGGGCGCATGCCTGCTCTATGTCAACTGGGCCAGCGCACGCGGCCACGTCGCCAGCCAGTTCGTTCCCGTCACCATGCTGATCACGGCGGCCATCTTTGCCCTGGCGAGCCTGCCGACCTTCCTGCTGCTGCGCGACCGCGGCGCGCCACGGATCGCTGCGTCCGCGCCGGCTGGCGAACAGGCCTGGGCCAGGGTATGGCAACGCCTGGGCCAGCTGCGCCAGTTCAGGGACCTGCGCCGCTTCCTGCTGTGCACCCTGTTCTACCAGGCCGGCATCCAGGCAGTGATCACGCTGACCGCCATCTACGCCAACCAGGCCATGGGCTTCACCATGCAGCAGACCCTGACCCTGGTGCTGGTGGTCAACCTGACGGCGGCGGCCGGCGCCTTCCTGTTCGGCCCTGTGCAGGACCGCATCGGCCACGTGCGCGCCATTGCCCTGACGCTGCTGGGCTGGATCCTGACCATCCTGCTGGCGCACGCCGCGCGCGAAGCGCCGCTGTTCTGGCTTGCCGCCAACGTGGCCGGCCTGTGCCTGGGCGCCGCCCAGTCCGCGGGACGGGCCATGGTGGGGCTGCTGGCCCCGCCCTCGCGCGCGGCCGAGTTCTTCGGTCTGTGGGGCCTGGCGGTCAAGCTGGCCTCGATCGCCGGGCCGCTGACCTATGGCATGGCAAGCTGGCTGACGGGCGGCGATCACCGGCAGGCGCTGCTGGTCACCGGCAGCTACTTCGTGGTCGGGCTGGGCCTGCTGTGCGGGGTCAACACCATGCGGGGCCGGCGGGCTGCCTTGCGCGCTGAGCGGATGGTCGGGCTGGAGACCGGGTACGGAGCCGCCACTGCCGGCCCCGCTTGCCATTAGCAGCACGGACGGCAGACTAAAATGAAACTGCCCTTTGGCGATTGGATCGCTCTTTCGGCTTCCGGACGCTGAAGCTCTGGCGACAGCCCATGCCAGCAAACCTCACTCCAGAGTACAAGCAGGCCGAACAAGCCTATCGGCTGGCACGCCAGCCGCGCGAGCAGCTCGAATGCCTGAAGGAGATGCTCCGTGTCATCCCGAAGCACAAGGGGACGGAGCATCTGCAGGCCGATATCAAGTCGCGCATCAGGGAGCTCACGCAGGCATCTGCGGGCCACGGGAAGGCCGCTCACAGAGGGCCGGCACATGCGGTGCATGCCGAAGGCGCGGCCCAGCTCTGTCTGATCGGCCCGCCCGGCGCGGGAAAATCCAGCCTGCACGCAAGGCTGACAGGATCGGGCAGCGAGGTCGGAGCCTCCCCCCACCCTACGCAGGTGCCGGTCCCCGCCATGTTGCCGTTCGACGACATTGCTTTCCAGCTGGTGGACCTGCCACCTGTATCGGTCGAATTCATGCAACCCGGGCTCACTGACATATTGCGGGCGACAGACGGCGTACTGTTGGTGGTCGACCTGAGCGCGCCAGACTGTACCGAACAGTTGGCGTTGATTCTGCGGCGCCTCGCCGAGGCAAAGATCATCCTGTCGGAGCGCTGGCCGGGTCAGGCCGACAGCCCTGGGGCGACGGCGGAACCGGCGGCTGACCCGTTCAGTGTTCACCTCCCTGCGCTGCTGCTGGCCAACAAGACCGATCTCGCCAATCCGGAAGACGCGGCCGTGCTCGAAGACCTGCTCGGTGTAAGCTTTCCGGCGCTCGCAACCTCGGCCATCGACGGGCGCGGACTGGCCGAGGTCGGACCGTTCCTTTTCAGGGCTCTGCGCATCGTGCGTGTCTACACCAAGGCACCCGGGAAACCTGTCGACCAGCGCCGGCCTTTTACGATGCGCCGCGGCGACACCGTGCTGGATGTCGCCTTGCAGGTGCACCCCGATCTCGCAAGTACGTTCAAGTTCGCCCGCATCTGGGGGAGTGGCAAGTTCAGCGGCCAGCAGGTGGGCGCCGATCATCCGGTAGCCGATCGGGACGTGGTGGAACTGCATTCGCAGGCGCATGGATGATCAAAGCCATCGTCGCAGCAGGCGAGCGCCGATGACATAGACTGAAAGACCTGCGGCCGGTTGTTCCCGCATGACTGCCGTGCCGGTTTGCGGAGCAATTTCTTGCACGGAGGTATGCCATGACTACATACGTCATCCTCAGCCGTCTCGCTCCTGATGCGTTCACGGATCCCAAGGACATGAAGCAGCTCGCCGCCACGGTGGCCGAGAAAATCAAGTCTGAGTGCCCTGCCGTCACCTGGAAGGACAGCTATCTGACACTCGGGCGCTTTGACGTCGTGGACATTGTCGAGACGGACGACCTGAAGCAGCTCGAGCGGGCGGCGTTGATCATCCGGGGCTATGGACACGCCGCGACCGAGACGCTGCAAGCGACGCCGTGGGACGAGTTCATCGCGGCCCTGTAGCGCAGATCGATGGATCAGGCGGCTCGCGCACAGCCAGATTCAGGTTGACCTGATCGTCGGCTGCCCTATACTTAAAGTGCTGGCTGAGACACGCTTGAGTAAAGCGAAGGTAGGTCAGCCAAACGATCATGCTTCCTGGATGATCTGCCAGATGAAGCGTGATCGTGCAGGCCACATATGCCTGCAGGTCCGGACCGGATCATAAGTTGCTGACCCGGTTCGGATGCACCCAGATTGAAGTGCTGAGCACCTGTGGAAGGTGCTCTTTTTATTGGCGGCATACGGGGCGACGTTGACCACTCGCCTCGCGCGCCGCCATTGAGCGATTCGGGTAATGCAAAAGTGGACGGATCGGATCAGAGCCGTACCTGATCCGAACTGAAACAAGGAGTCGCATGCGCGCCCGCTCACGCCCTCCCGACGCCGGCTACCGCTGGCTGTGGCAGCTGTCTGCCGCCGGCTGGGGTCACTGCGGCCTGGCCTATGTCAGCGGCGCGCTGCTCGCACCGCGCTGGTGGCCTGCAAGAGAGGCCATGCCACTGCGCGACCGGTATTCTTCGCGGCGCACGGCGCTGGTGCTGTACACCTTCGCCTATCGTGGCGGTGGAGCACCCGCCGGCACCATGCCACCGCGCGATGGCTTTACCTGGCGGCACCAGTGCTGGTCACAAGGGGTTGGGGTGGCCTGATGCCGGAAACCCGCCACGCGCTTGCCGGGCGCCCTGTTCTGCGCCACAGTGGTCCCACCGGGCCCAGGCTGGAGACCATGATGACAAACCGGCTCGCCACAGAAACCTCGCCTTACCTCCGGCAACACGCGGAGAATCCTGTCGACTGGTATCCCTGGTGCGAAGAGGCGTTTCGCCGCGCGCGCGACGATGACAAGCCGGTCCTGCTTTCCGTCGGCTACGCCACCTGCCATTGGTGCCACGTCATGGCGCACGAATCGTTCGAGAATCCCCGGATCGCCGGCCTGATGAACGATCGGTTCATCAGCATCAAGGTCGACCGGCAGGAGCGTCCCGATCTCGACGACATCTACCAGAAAGTCCCCCAGATGATGGGACAGGGCGGCGGCTGGCCGCTGACGGTATTCCTGACGCCGCAAGGAGAGCCATTCTACGGCGGCACCTACTTTCCGCCCGATGACCGCTATGGCCGCCCCGGGCTCGCGCGCGTGCTGCTGAGCCTGAGCGAAGCCTGGACGCATCGCCGCGAGGCACTGCGCGACACCATCGAGCAGTTTCAGCAGGGGTTCCGGCAACTGGACGATACGGTCCTGAGCCGTGAAGACGCGGAAGAAGCCGCGGAAGTCCAGGATCTGCCCGCGCAGACAGCCCTCGCGCTCGCGCGCAATACGGACCCGACCCATGGCGGCCTGGGCGGAGCGCCCAAGTTTCCCAACGCAAGCGCGTACGACCTCGTGCTGCGCATCTGTCAGCGCACGCATGAACCCGCGCTGCTTGATGCGCTGGAGCGCACGCTCGACGGCATGGCGGCGGGCGGCATCCATGACCAGCTCGGCGGTGGCTTCGCCCGCTACAGTGTCGACGAACGCTGGGCCGTGCCCCACTTCGAAAAGATGCTTTACGACAACGGCCAGCTCGTCACGCTCTACGCCAACGCCTATCGCCTGACGGGAAAGCAAGCCTGGCGCCGCGTATTCGAGGGAACGATCGCGTACATTGTGCGGGACATGACGCACCCCGACGGCGGCTTCTATGCCGGCGAAGATGCCGACAGCGAAGGCGAGGAAGGCCGCTTTTATGTCTGGACAGCGGCCGAGGTGAAGGCAGTCCTGGGCGAATCCGAGGGCGCCCTGGCGTGTCGCGCCTACGGCGTGACCGAAGGCGGGAACTTTGAACCCGGCAGATCGGTGCTCCAGCGTGCCGTCACGCTGACTCCCCTGGAGGAGGCACGGCTGGAAGGCTGGCGCGAGCGGCTGTTGGCTGCGCGCGCCCAGCGCGTGCGCCCCGGGCGCGACGACAACATTCTCGCCGGGTGGAACGGTCTCATGATCCAGGGACTCTGCGCCGCTTACCAGGCAACGGGCAACCCCGCACACCTCGCCGCCGCAAGGCGTGCTGCCAGCTTTATCCAGGACAAGCTCACCATGCCGGACGGCGGTGTGTATCGGTACTGGAAGGACGGCACAGTCAAGGTGCCAGGGTTCCTGGAAGACTATGCCTTCCTGGCTAACGCGCTGATCGACCTCTACGAATCCTGCTTCGACAGGCGATACCTTGATCGCGCAGCCGAACTCGTGGCGCTCATCATCGATAACTTCTGGGACGACGGGCTGTATTTCACGCCCAATGATGGCGAGCCATTGATACACAGGCCTCGCGCGCCGCACGACGGCGCCTGGCCGTCCGGCATTTCAGCCAGCGTGTTCTCCTTCCTGCGCTTGCATGAACTCAGCGGCGAGGATCGCTATCGTGACCTCGCCGAGCACGAATTCCAGCGCTACCGGGCTGCCGCCAGCGCGGCCCCGGCCGGCTTCGTGCACTTCCTGGCCGCCGCGGACTTCGCGCAGCGCGGCGCGTTCGGGATCATTCTTGCCGGCGACAAGGCGGCGGCCGCCGCCTTGGTGGAAAGCGTTCACCGCACCTATCTTCCGGCACGCGTGCTGGCATTCGCCGAAGACGTTCCCGTCGGCCAGGGGCGGCTCCCGGTGGACGGCCGGCCGGCAGCCTACGTGTGCCGCCATCGCGCCTGTAGCGCGCCCGTGACCAGCGGCGAGGCACTGCTTGAACGCTGCGCGGGGGTGACGGTGAGCCCTCAGTGAATCTGCATACCACGCATGGCATGAATCCGCTCATGATGCCTGCTGCTACAGGCGTTATCTGCGAGCGCAGGAATTTCGATCAGGACCGGCCTGATGCGTCCGACTCGATACGCGATGTCGCTGCCAGCCTCTCCAGTGCAGCATCGATGGCACCCAGGGACTCATTCAGACCTGCCGCATGCGCCTCGCCCCTGAGCAGCCGTAATCGGGCAAAAAGGGGCGGCGTGGTCCCGGCCCCCTGTTCCCGTCCGGCGCATATCAAGGCGCGGCCCCTGCGGATCAGAAAGTCTCCCCACGGAAACGGCTCATGCTGCATGTAATCCTGCAGCGCTGCCAGGTAGCGTTCGGCTTCCTGCCACCGGCGCGCCGCCAGTGAAACGTCGATCGCAGCTTCGAGCAGATCGACGTGGCAATGGCTCACGCAGCCCTGGGCCAGAATGGCCTCGCCCTGGCGCAGGGCGTCGAGCTGCTTGTCCGGATCGCGCGTAGTGCGCGCCAGGAAGGCCAGCACGGTTGGCCCTGAATACCGCACGCCGCTGGCGTGGCTCAGTTGCAGCGCCTCGTCGAGCACGGACTCCGCCTCGTCCACCTGGCCGAGCGCGCCAATGGCGAGGCCAAGCCGCGCCAGCACTTCCGCCTCGAAGCGCCGGGCCCCAAGCCGGCGCGTCAGCGCCAGTGCCAGCCGCGCGTGCGCTTCGGCACCCGGCCAGTCGCCGGCGAGCTGTGCGGTCGACGCCATCACGTCGTAGGCCAGCATCTCGCTGCGCGCATCGCTGATCCGCCGCGCCAGGCGCAGCCCTTCCTCGCAGCTGGCCTGCGCGGCCGCAAGTTCGTTGCGGAACAGTTCCACCGCGCCCACCATCGGCAGGTTGGCACATTCGATGCGGATGAAGCCGTGCGCCCGCGCCAGCTCGACGCAGCGGACAAAATGCGCATGCGCGGTCAGCATGCGGCCTTGCTGGTAGTACGCATCACCGAGGCCGCCCAGCGCACGCGCCTCGCCCAGCACCGATCCGGCCGCCCTCGCATGGCTGAGGGCGCGCTGGTGGGCGGCGAGGCACTCTTCCATGTCGCCCTTCGGGAAATAGAGATTGCCGCGCAGCGATTCGATCTCGGCCAGCCGCTCGGGCTGGCCCAGCGCGGCGGCGGCCTGCTCCGCCTCGCGCAGCGCCGCCAGGGCTTCGTCATAGCGGTCGAGCAGGCGCAAGGCGGCCGCCGTGCCAAGCCACACCCGGGCCCGCTGTGCCGCATCGCTCGCCAGCAACTGCGCTTGCCGGAACGCCTGCAGCGATTGCGTCGGCAGGCCCAGGTCAAGTGCCAGCTCGCCGTGCAGGCAGGCAAGCGTGTGCCTGCAGGCGTCGCCGCTATCCAGGCGCTGCGCACGCTCGACCAGGCGCAATGCGCGCTCGCTGCGGAAGTGCGCCGCCTCATGGCGCGCCGCGGCGGCATAGGCCTCGGGCGCGCCGGGATCGCCTGCGGCATCCAGGTGCTCGGCCGCCAGCGCCGGATTCCGGCCTTCGTACCAGGCAGCCGCGCGCCGGTGCAGATTCTGTCGCCGCGACTTGAGCAGCGAGGCGTACACCGCCTCATGGATCAGCGCGTGCATGAACAAATAGTCTTCGCCTTCCGGCCGGGCCATGGCCTCCTGCACCAGGCGCTCGCAAGCGTACGCGGGGTCCTCGAGCAAATGCCGCAGCGCGGCCGGGCCAAAGCGCTGGCCCAGTACGGCAGCGGCCTGCAGCGCCTGGCGGTCGGCGGTAGAGAACCGGTCCATCCGCGCCAGCACAATGCTCTGCAGCGTGCCGGGCAACTCGTCCGCACCCGCCTCCGCGCCGCGCAGCAACTGGTCGAGAAACAGCGGATTGCCCTCAGCCCGGCGAATGCAGGTAGCGGCCACGGCAGGATCGACCTGGCGATGGCAGGCTGCCAGTTCGTGCGCCTCGGCATCGTCGAGCGGCCCGAGGTCGATGGTGGTCAGCGATGCTCCCTGGCTGGTCGCCCGCCAGGCCGCATCGAGCGGGTCATGCTCGGGCCGTACGGTCAGCACCAGGATCAGCGCATGGCTGCGGGTTGCCGCGGCCAGCTGCGCCAGGCAATCGAGCACCGTGCGCTCGGCCCAGTGGACGTCTTCGACCACGATCAACTGCGTGCGCACCACGCTGCGGCGGGTGGCCAGCGTCACCATCAATCGCTGTGCGCCGCGTTGCCGGCTGGCGGCGTCCATCGCGGCCAGTGCAGCGGCCTGCTCCTGGGACTGGGGCTGCTCGAACATGTCGCGGGCGAACCCAAGCTCATCCTCGCCGAGTTGCCAGGCCGCGAGCGCTTGCTCGATGGCCGCGCCTGTCGCTACTTCGGCGGCGGCGCCATCCGCGCCCGTGCGAGGCGCGACGCCCAGCAGATTGCGCGCGAGCATGCGCAACGGATCGCCGCCGCTGCCGGCACCGAAGTCGAGCACCAGCGCCCGGTGTGCCTCCAGGCCATGCTCGCGCGCCAGCGCGACGAAGCGGTCGGCGAGCCGGCTTTTGCCGATGCCGGCCTCGCCGCGGATCAGCACGACCCGGCCATGGCCGGAACGCAGGCAGCTGTCGGCAACGCCGGCGAGCTGGGCCAGCTCCGCTTGCCGCCCGACGAACGCGTGCTGCGCCGGCGCCTGTTCCACCCCGAGAAAGCGCCGCACGCGCCAGAGCGGAATCGGTTCGGCCACGCCGGGGAGCACGGCGTGCGCCACGCAGTCCGCTTCCAGGCGTCCGGGCAGCGCCTGGTAGACCCGATTCGACACCATGGTTGCGCCAGGCTCGGCGCGCTCCATCGCCTGCAAGGCCACGCTAACCGGCCCGCCGGTCAGCGTCATGCCGCTTTCGCGGCAGGCGGCCAGCACCTGGCCGCTGGCCAGGCCTACGCGCGCCAGCAGCCTGGCGTTGGCGGATTCCGCCAGCCGCGCCAGACCGGCATGCAGCGCCCCGGCGGTATGCAGGGCGCGCTCGGCGTCGTTCCCATGCGCCACCGGAACGCCAAACACGATGGTCAGCCGGGTGCCGATTTCATCGGTGATATGGCCGCCGCAGGCGCTGGCCAATGCCCTGGCATGCTGGCGCCAGCGCGCAAGGGCATCGTGCAATGGCTCGGGCTCCAGGCCAGCGCTGCCATCGTCCAGGCTGGCTACCAGGACCACTGCGTGGCGCAGTTGCGGCTCGGCAGCCATCACGGCGCAAGCAGGTGGCACCGCGGCACCGTCGTCACCGGCCGCAGCCATGCCAGCCACCGGCTCGCGGCGGGCCCGCAGCATTGCCTGGTACAGCGCCTCGGTCTCGGGCTCAGGCGATACCCCGAGTTCGCGTTGCAGTGCCGCCCGGCACAAGCGGTATTGCTTGAGCGCCAGCGCCTGCCGGCCCTGGCGCTCATACAGCCGGATCAGCGTCCGGTGCACGTCTTCCTGCAACGGATCGAGGGCAAGGAGCCGGGTGGCAGTGGCGATGGCCCGCTCTGTCTCGCCAGCCTGCTCGTGGTGCGCCAGCAACCTGGCCATGACCGCCAACGCCACGCCGCGCAGACGCTCGCGTTCGATCGCCAGCCAGTGGTCGAACGCCGGCGCGGCGGCATGAAAGCCCTCCAGCAAGTCACCCCGGTACAGCGCCGCGGCGCGCTCCAGCGACGCGGGCGTGGCTTCCCGGGCACACTGCTCGAACTCGCACACGTCGACCTCGATCTCGCCTAGCGTCACGCTGTCGCCTTCTGCCAGCACCACGTGCTGGCCAGCTTCTTCCAGTGCGCGCCGCGCCGCGCTGAGTGCCTGGCGCAGGCTGCTGCGCGCCTGCTCGGTATTGCTTTCGGCCCAGCACAGTGCGGCCAGCTTGTCGCGCAGCTGGGCGCGCCCTTGCGCCAGCGCGAGATAGGCCAGCACGGCGCGCGCCTTGCGGGCAGAAAGCGAAATCGGCGTTCCGTCTGCAGAACTCAGCTGGAAGCCGCCGAACAGGTCAAGACGGGCACGGGCCATGATAGGGAAACCGGAAAACCCATCATTTATAGGCGACGGCACGGGCCAACGCGCGCCTCGCCAGCGCAAAGAGATGAAGCCGGTACTTCCTTGGCCTGCCGCAATTTTCACGCTTCTTTCACGCTGGATTGCCGGGCCCGTTCACGGCGGCTCCCTAGTATGACGACAACCCCGGGCCGCGTGGCTCCGACATAGCGGACGAACAGGGGCTGCCATCGAGGCAAGGGCTGCCTCGGTCACACTGGAAGGATTGCGTCATGACACATACTGACTCGCGCGGTGTTTCGGTCTCGAGCACCAACACCAACTCGCTGGAGCGCTTCGAAGCCGCCCTGGAATTGCTGCATGGCTACTATGGCGACCCGCTTACGGTGATCGACCATGCCCTGGCCGACGATCCGGGCTTCGTGATGGGCCATGCGATGCGCGCGGGGATGATGATCACGGCTGGCGATGGCACCGTGGAGCCGATGCTCAGGCAGAGCGTCGAGGCAGGCGAAGCGCTGTCCGCCAGCGCCAACGAGCGCGAGCGCCGGCATATCGCGGCGGCACGCGCCTGGCTGGATGGCCACTTCGCGCGCTCGATCCAGCTGTACGGCGACATCGTGGTCGACTATCCGCGCGACAGCCTGGCGCTGCAGATCGCCCATATCGGGGATTTCCTGCTCGGGCAGTCCACCCTGCTGCGCGACCGCATCGCCCAGGTGCTGCCCCACTGGACTACGCGCGTACCCGGCTTCGGCTACGTCCTGGGCATGCATGCGTTCGGCCTGGAGGAAACGAACTTGTACGAGCAAGCGGAGGAACGCGGCCGCTTCGCCCTGGAACTGAACCCGCGCGATCCCTGGGCCATTCATGCGGTCGCCCACGTGATGGAAATGCAGGGCCGCCAGGATGAAGGCATCGACTGGCTGAGCGGGCGCGCCGCCGACTGGTCGCAGGACAATATGATGGCCGTGCACAACTGGTGGCACCTGGCGCTGTTCCATCTCGAA
The DNA here is from genome assembly GCF_058787975.1 of Cupriavidus sp. FW305-26. Classification (NCBI taxonomy): domain Bacteria; kingdom Pseudomonadati; phylum Pseudomonadota; class Betaproteobacteria; order Burkholderiales; family Burkholderiaceae; genus Cupriavidus; species Cupriavidus sp. FW305-26. The sequence continues at coordinate 50,495 of NZ_JBYTAH010000040.1, read as the reverse complement.
CTCGGCCATACCAGGCAGGTGCTGGACATCTACGACGCGCATATCCGCGAGAACCACTCCGCGGTGGCGCTGGAGCTGATCGATGCCTGCGCCATGCTGTGGCGCCTGCACCTGCGCGGCATCGACGTGGGCGAGCGCTGGAACGAAGTCGCCGACACCTGGCAGGCACGCGGCGCCGAAGGCTACTACGCCTTCAACGATACCCATGCCGCCATGTCCTATCTCTGCGCCGGGCGCGACAGCGCCCTGGCCGGCCTGCTTGCCGGCATGCGCGCTGCGGCAGGTGGCAGTGGCTCCAACGCGATGATCACCCGCGAGGTCGGCCTGCCGGTGACCGAGGCCCTGCTCTCCTTCTCGCGGCAAGACTACGACCACGCCATCGAGCTGCTGCTGCCGGTGCGCCAGATCGCGCATCGGTTCGGCGGCAGCCATGCCCAGCGCGATCTCATCAACCTGACGCTGATCGAGGCGGCGTTGCGAGGCCAACGCGCCAACCTGGCCTGCGCGCTGGCGGCCGAGCGCATGGAACTCAAGCCGATGAACCCCAGCCTGAGCAAGCTGGTGCAGCGCGCTTCAGCGCTCCAGCGCGAAGCGGCGGACGGCCAGGGGGAGGCAGTCGCGGCGAAGGTGGCGTAGCGGAAACCCGACAGGTCGATATCGCCGTCAAGGTGCAGGTCGCCGTCCGGCGTGGCGCTGACGATCTCGACTCCGGGGCGCAGATGACGCCCAGCTGGCCGCGCTCGGTCTGGGTGAAGCCCGCTAGGCAAGCGTGATCGGCGCGTACTTGAGCGGCACGGTGTCGCCGGCATTGCCCAGGCGCGTGACCTCTTCGTTGTCCTTGAAGTCCACGCCCAGGCTCAGCGTATGCCACCATGCCCCGGTGTCCGGCACGGTATAGGTGCCGCGCAGGCCGACGGCGTGGCCCTTGCCCAGCACGCTGGTGCCGTTCACCGTGGCCACGTTGCTGTCGGAAAGATAGCCCGACGCCTCCACGCTCCAGTTGCTGCCGCGGATCGGCGCCACATAGGAGCCGGACCACACCTGGGTCTGGTTCAAATCCTGTGGCGCGCCGAAGAAGCTCACTGAGGCGCTATGGCCCAGCTGCCAGAGGTTGTCGCGGCCGAGCGAGGCGAAGGCGCGCAGCTCCTTCGTATCGGCGCTGTAGTCGTTGTTCAGGCCAACGCTGGCGCGCCACGGACTGCTGTCGTCGACCTTCAGGTCGACGTCCATGGTGCCCGGCATCGCGCCCTGCCACACCAGCGCCACCACCTGGCGCTTGGCACTACGGTTCAACGCGGTCAGCTCTGTCTGCGCCTGCGTGAAATCAGGCACCACGCCTTCCGCCAGCGCCGGCACCTGCTCGCGCACCTCCCGCGGCGAGTTGTACTCGGCACCGACCACGCGCATGCGGCCCACGCGGGGTCATGCATTGGATTGACTCAAGCTTCTTGTTCGAATCGATTGCCGCCGCGCCCGTGCCGCAACGCCCTGACCAAGGGCACGGCAGGCGCGCATCCGATCGCAGGACATGATGGCGTGCCCTCATGTCAGCATTGCGCACGGTGCCTAGACGGACGGCACTGGCGCCGCCTGTCGTTTGTCACAAAAGATTCATCGAGGAAGAAGGAGGGAGGCGCGGGGACAGAGTCAACGGCAAATCCCTGCGCGAGGATGGTCCCCGCGAGCGCAGCCTGCTGGCTATACTGCAGCGGCTTCGCCGGCGTCCTGCCTGGCGGCCAACGAAGGAGGTATCGGATGCGGACCTGGCTGACGCTATGCGCCGTTGCGGCGCTTGGACTGGTCGACATGGTACCCGCCGCCGCTGCGGGACCCGCGCCCTGCGTCGAGGTCGAGGTCAACGGCGAGCGCGCGCCTTCGTTCCCGTGCCTGACGCAGAAGCTGCAACCTGCCAACGCAGGCAGGCCGGCACGGCCTGACAGCGGACTGGCGGCCGAGGCGATCGCGCAGCGGCCCTCGAACCAGCTCGGCCTTTATAACGAGGCGGCCACCAGCCATCGCATGGGCAACACCTTCGGCACGTCGGTGTATCCGCAGCGCCCGGCCAGTCCGGCGCCGGGGGCGCCGGTCATTCCGCGCGCGCAGCCTTGACTGGTAGGCGGCAACGGCGGCGCAGCGCGCCTCAGCGGCCCATGCGCGCGTCGTAGCTGCGCGAGATGCGCTCCAGCAGACGCGGATCCGACGGGTCGGTGCCGTCGAACTGCACCCGCACCGTGCCGTCGGCCTGGCGACGCACGCTGGCCCTCACCGGCAGGTTGTTGCGGGTTCCTTCCACCGTGCCGGCCATGGCATCCTCGGTGCTGATCGCCACGCCCTGGTCGCGCATGGCGCCGGCGGCCGCGGCAAAGGCGCGGTCGTAACGGCTGGGCTGCAGCCCCGGGTAGGTGGTCGGGACCACCTCGGCAGGGTAAGGGTAGGGATAGCATGCCGTCAGCACCGGCACTGCGGCGAACACGGCGACGCCCGCCAGGAGCCCGAGCCCATGCTTCATGGCGTCACCTTGCTCCAGCCAGGGCCGGGATCGAAGGTCTTGGTCGCCGCGGCCTTGCCGGCGCTGTCGGGCCCCAGGTCGCGCTCATAGACCTGGCCATCGTGGCTGACCATGAAGCTCTTCACGCCGGTATCGCCATACCGCACCGGCCAGGCCAGCACGGCGAAGCCGCCGAACAGCTTGCCATTGACGACATAGTTGTACGCGCCGCCGGGTGCGTTGGGGCCCTGCGCGGTCAGCAGCTTGTAGTGATAGCCGTAGTAGCCGCCCTGCCCGGGGTTGCGCTGGCCGGCCGTGAGGAACGCGGCCCCGAGCGGGCTGGGCGGTGCGCCATCCGATGTCGGCCAGTACAGCCCGTCCTGCTTGCCCGGCGTACTCGCAAGCTTGCCCGCGTAGGCCAGCAGGCCGTCGCCGTCATGGTCGGTCCGGGCGTATTCGCGCTGGGCGTCATAGACCGCGAGCATGGCCTGGATCACCGCGAGTTCATTGCGGCCGATGCGGCGTATGCGCATCTCGTCGACCCCGGCACGCGTATCGAACTGCCAGCCCTTCGATGTCTTCACCAGCGGCACTGGCAGGGTCCAGCCGTCATTGCCTACGGCGATGCGGGCATGGCTGTCGCCCTCTGGCTTGACCGCATGCGAGATCCGCCAGGCCTCGAGAAAGCGGTATCGGATGTCGGCGCCGACTGGCGGGATCAGGTCGTGGAACCTGGCGCCCAGCAGCACCTTCATGGCATCGTCGTCGCTGGTGGCGACCGCCTCGCCAAAGGCGTTCATGGCGGCCTCGGGGGTTTTGAAGGGCTTCTGCGCGTGCGCGGCGTGCATGCCGGCAACGGTCAGCGCGAGCGCAAGCGCCAGCGCGCAGGCCAGGCGGCCAGGCAGGGATCGGGCAAGGCTTAGTGGTGACGTCATGATCGAGGCTCCCTGGTCCGCTAGCGCCTGCCACCGCGTCCGCCACCGCCACGGCCGCCGCCGCCGAAGCCGCCGCCACCACGGCCCCCGCCGCCGCTGAAGCCGCCGCCTGCGCGGCCTCCGGCCGACTGCATGCTGGAGCGTCCGCGATCAAAGTCGCGCTGCGACGCCGCGCCGCCGCCCACGCCCTGGAAGGCGTTGTCCCGCCCGCCACCGCCGCCGCGGTCGGCTACGGTGGTGGCCCGTTCACCGCCGCCCCGCGACCGGTCGGCGGCCCCCGCGCGGTCCGATGCACCGGCCCGGTCAGATACGCCGCCTCGATCGGAAACTCCGGCCCGGTCAGAGACCCCGGCCCGATCACCACCCCGTTCGCCAGCGCGATCTCCGACCCGGTCTCCTGCCCGATCACCCGCCCGGTCTCCGGCCCGATCCCCGGCACCCGGCCGCTCCTGCCCGCCTGCCCGGTCGCGCGCCGCGCGGTCGGACACGCCGGCACCGCCCTCGCGACCGCGGAACTCATTGCGCCGGTCCCCGCCTGGCACATCGCGCGAGAATTTCTCGCGGGTGGCGTTGTCGCGGTAGGCCACGCCCTGGCGGTGACTGGCGTCATGCTGCCAGCGCCCGCCCGCCTGTACCTTGGTGCGGTCAAAGTTGCGGTCGATATTGGTGGCCCGGTTGACATTGATGTTCACGTCGCCGCCGCCCCAGTTGCAGTTGCCGAAGATCGCCCCGGCGGCGGCCAGCCCGATGCCCCAGGCAAAGCCCGTGGCCAGCGCGGCGCCCGGGTAGTAGGCGGGATAAGGCGGCCAGTAGTACGGCGGGTAGGACGGATAACCCCAGGAGCCGTAGACCACGGTGGGGTTGTAGGCCGGGACGTAGATGACCTGCGGGTCGGCCGGTTCGATGCGCACCACGGTCTGCACGCCTGGCGCCGCCGTGGTCGCGGGCTCGACAATGACCTTCTGCTGTTCGGTGGTCTTGAGGTTGCCGGATTGCTGGGCCTTGTTGCGCAGCCGCTGGACCGCGGCCAGCACGTCTTTCTCCTGGGCCAGGAAGGCATCGCCCAGCTTCTGCGTCCAGTCGAGCTTGTCGTTCATCGGCTCAAGCACCTGCGGGAAGGCCACCAGCGACTTCACGCTGACATCCCAGGGCTGGTCGGCCACGGCCTTGACTGCGGCGTCGCCCTTGACCTTGGGATTGGCCTTGACCCAGCGCGCCGCGTGCACGATCTCCAGCGGATAGGTGGAGGCCATCAGCACCTGCGACAACACGGAATCGGGATAGAGCGCGATCGGCGCGACCAGCGCCTCAAGCTCCTCGGGCTTGAAGGTGGGTGGCGGGTTCTGTAAGTCTTGGGCAGCGGCGCCGCCCGCTCCCGCCACCAGCGCGACAAACAGCCATGCGCAGCCGGACCTGAGCAGCCGCCTGACCAGAAAGGCCATGTTCCCTCCTCGCAGCCGGTGACGGAGCCATCCGAGGCGTACTGGGGCAGCGCGCCGGGCTGGAGGATGTTCCCCTGCCGCGCGCCATTGCCAGCCGGCATACAGAGCGGATATTGCTCCATACGCGCTACGAAGGTAGTACGGAAGACATTGAAATTCAACCGAATTCCGGTCGCCGCCCGGCAAGGGTTGCGACAGGAAAACGGATCGGCATGAGGATTTCCCCCGATTTTGTTCCTATCGTGGAAACGAGCCGCCAGCGCGCATGCAAGCGGTACCCCCAGGTTTGAAGGTGCATGACCGGACCCTCAAGGCACCGGTACGTCAGTGGAGGAAGATCATGGCCAAGCGAAAAGGGAAGCGCCACGGCGGCAACGGGAGCCAGGCGGAGCCGCCCCGCGAACCAGGCCCGGCTGACAGCCTCGACGAAAAGCCGGACCAGCAGCAGCGCGAGCGCATGTCGGAGAAGGAATACCAGAAGGCGCTCTTCACCCTTCATGTCGAGCTGGTCAAGCTGCAGCAATGGGTGCAGGCCAGCGGCAGCAAGGTCTGCGTGGTGTTCGAAGGGCGCGACGGTGCCGGCAAGGGCGGCGCTATCAAGGCCATCACGGAACGCGTCAGCCCGCGCATTTTCCGCGTGGTCGCCCTGCCCGCGCCGACCGACCGCGAAAAGAGCCAGATGTACGTGCAGCGCTACCTGCCGCACCTGCCCGCCGCGGGAGAGATCGTCATCTTCGACCGGAGCTGGTACAACCGCGCCGGCGTCGAACGCGTGATGGGATTCTGCACCGAAGCGCAGGCCGACGAGTTTCTGCGCGCCGTCCCGCTGGTCGAACGCGCCATCGTGCATTCCGGCATCATCCTGATCAAGTACTGGCTCGAGGTCAGCCCGGAGGAGCAGACCCGCCGCCTGCAGGGACGCATCAAGGACGGCCGCAAGGTCTGGAAGCTCACTGACATGGACTTGCGCTCGTACAGCCGCTGGTACGACTATTCACGCGCGCGCGACGCCATGTTTGCCGCATCCGATACCGACTATGCCCCATGGCATGTGGCCAATTCCAATGACAAGCGCCGGGCGCGCCTGAACATCATCACGCACCTGCTGGCACAGATCCCGTACCAGGCGATCGAACGCAAGCCGGTCAAGCTGCCTGCCAGGCAGAAGGCGGGCGGATACCGGGAGCCCGACTATCCCTATCGGTACGTCGAAGACCGGTACTAGCTACTTCGGCAGCTTGCGCGACCTCCAGTTGCCGTCCTTCTCCTTGCAGTACCACCCGGTCCAGGCTTCGGTTTCGCCGGCCCGGCGGAATTCACTGCGCAGTTGCCGGCAGCGGTCGCCGTGGTCGCGCCGGGACTGCAATGGCGTGAAGGAACCTTCGACCTGCCGCTCGCGCGTGTCGGGCGGCAGCCTGAACGTCATGCGGGCGCCGTCGGCGCCCTGCTCCAGGGTCCTGCGGAAGACAGCCGTCAACGCCGTGAGCTGGTCCTGGGTAAGCGTGCCGACGATGGTGCCGCCCAGGTAGTGGTCAAAATAGGCAACGGCCGGCCCCGCCGACATTGCACCCGCCAGCATTGCGGCACTGCATGCCAGCGCGTGCAGGATCGTGTATCGCCTGTTCATCTTGCCTCCTCCGCCATGGCACGCCCCCAATCGGGCAAGCGCGGAAGCACCGGACCCACATGCCCGCCAGCCGCAGCAGCGGCCTATTCGAAGCGCTCGGTCAGCACCATCGCGTCCACCTTGCGCTGCTTCCAGAACAGGTGGTTGATGCGCGGCTGCAGCAGCCGCAGCGCGGCCCCATCGACCGAATTGAAATGCAGCGACACCGCCGGGCGAGTGCCGTCTCCCGGAACGCGCTCGATCTCATCGCAGGCCGGGAAGCCGTAACGACCGATGAACTCCTGGATTTCCTCGTCGGTTGTCGCCGTATCGATATTCACAAGCATCAGCACACTCATTGACGTCTCCTGAAGGCTCGGGATGCCAGACAGCCCGGTTCCGATGCGGCCCTTGAATCCGCGGGCCCATCTCCCCTTCCTATCTTTAAGCCAGGCCGGATCGGAAGGCAAACTTTGATTCCCGATAAGGAGCCCAGGGCAGATTCCGTCACCTGCGGCGGCTTCGATCCGGCTGGCGCCGGACCGTGCGCCGACGCTAGCGCCCTGCCGCGCGGTAGCGCATCGCGAATTGCCACCCCAGTTCGGCCAGCGGCGCCGCCTTCCTGCCTGTCTCCACGGCATCCGCCGCGGCGGCGTTGCCGCTCCTGGCTCGCTGCCCGATGCCGTGCATGATCGCCGCGAGCCGGAAGAAGTTGTAGGCAAGATAGAAGTCCCAGTGCTCGAGCGCGTGCGTGCCGTTGGCCTCGCCGTACCAGCGCAGGTAGGTCGCCTCGTCGGGAATGCCCAGCGCCTGCAGGTCGAGCCCGCCGATACCGCGCCACAGGTCGGCCGGGATATGCCAGCTCATGCAGTGCTAGGCCAGGTCCGCCAGCGGGTGGCCGAGCGTGGACAGCTCCCAGTCGAGCACGCCGATGACGCGGGGCTCGGTGGGATGGAAGACGAGGTTGTCCATGCGGTAGTCGCCATGTACCACGCTGGTCTGCTCCGCGTCCGGGACGTACTGCGGCAGCCACTCTGCCAGCGCCGCCAGTCGGAGGCCTCGATCACCGCGCCCAGCCGCTTGGCGGTCGCAATGGCCTGCAGGCCGGCGACGCCGGCAAGAAGGGCAGCAGGTCGCTATGAACCGGCCAGCCAGAGCTCTCCGGACCAGTTTGCGACGTTCATGGCGGCAGAGCAGAAGAAATGGGCGCTCGCCATCAAGCAGACCGGGTTCCGGCTGGAGTAGCCGGCGCGCGGCGCAACCAGCCTGGACCGTAACGGTTCAGGCTGGCTTGCCGACGTAGTCATCCACCGCACTGCCCACCGTGGGGTGGAAGTTCTTGTCGCCGATCGCTTCCATCAGCTCGAAGCGCTTGAGCTTGTCGCGCACCGGGTCCTTCATCTCGGCAAAATGCAGCGCGATGCCGCGCTCGCGCAGGATGCCGCTCAGTTCACGCAGCATGTCGGCCGAGGTGACGTCGACGCTGGTCACCGGTTCGGCCGCCACCACCACCCTGCGCACGGGTGTCGGCGATTCGTCGATCGCTTCCATCAGCCGCGCCTGGAACAGCTCGGCATTGGCGAAGAACAGCGGCGCATCCCAGCGGAACAGCAGCAGCCCGTCGATGCGCTCGGCATCCGGGTAGCGCTTGGTGTCGTGGTAGCCGCGCAGGCCCTCGACACGGCCGAGCACGGCATAGTGTGGCCGCCAGCCGTCCCACAGGAATTCGATCACTGCAAGGACCACGGCCAGGATGATCCCCGGGATCGCCCCGAACACGGCAACCGCGGCAAAGCAGACCATCGACAGCCAGAACTCCCACTGCTGGATGCGGTAGATGCGCTTCAGGTCCGCGAACTCGAACAGGCCTATGGCCGCCGCGATCACCACCGCGGCCAGTGCGCTGTTTGGCAGGTACTGCAGCAGGTTGGGCGCGAACATCAGCAGCAGCGCCACGGCCAGTGCGCCCACGACTCCGGTGAGCTGGGTCTTCGCGCCCGCGGCTTCGGCCACCGGCGTACGGGACGCGCTGCTGCTGATCGGAAAGCCCTGGAAGAATCCCGCGGCCAGGTTGGCGGCGCCCAGGCCGACCATCTCCTGGTTCGGGTCGACCCGGGTGTTGGTGCGCGCGGCAAAGGTGCGCGACAGCACGCTGGTATCCGCGAACGAGATCAGCGCGACGGCAATGCCGCCCAGCAGGATCGCAACCAGGTCCGCGCCACTGACCCAGGGCACGACAAAGCCCGGCAGCCCTTGCGGGGTCTTGCCCAGCACTTTCACCCCGTTCTGGTCGAGATCGAACATGCTGACGGCCACCGTCGCGACGATCACGGCAATCAGGATGCCGGGCACGCGCTCGAAGCGCTTCAGCAACAGGATCAGCACCAGGCTGCCCGCGCCGACCGCAAAGCTGTACCAGTTGGTCTCGCCGCCCAGGATCGCCCGGCCGAGGCTGATCATCTCCCGCAGCGGGCCGGCGTCTTCGATCGAGATGGCGAACAGCTTGGGCAACTGGCTGACCAGCACGGTGAGCGCGATCCCGTTCATGTAGCCGTAGCGGATCGGCTTGGACAGCAATTCGGTAATGAACCCCAGCCGCAACAGCCCCATCACGATGCAGACCACGCCCGACACGATCGCCATCATGCTGGCCACCATGACCGCGCGCCCCGGATCGCCGCCGGAGACCTGCAACACCACCGCCAGGATTGGCGCCGCCAGCGCCGAATCCGGCCCCAGCACGAGGATCCGGCTCGGGCCAAGCAGGGCATACACCAGCAGCGGGACCATGGTGGCGTAGAGCCCGTAGACACCGGGCACGCCGGAGGCCTCGGCGTAGGCGATGCCGACCGGCACCAGCATGGTCGTGAGCACCAGACCGGCGGCGAGGTCTTTCGGCAGCCAGGCCGGCTGATAGTTCTTCAACACCAGCAGTCCCGGGAGCCAGCGCAACCATCCGGGTGCCTTGTCGACTTCGCGCTGCGCGGCGGGGGTCAGGTTCTGGGGCTGCATGGGTCGAGTTATGCCCTGGGCAGGCAAGGAGTATGCATCGACTATAGGAGGTCGCGCTTCGACAAATGTGCATCGAAGCAAAGAAAAAAGGATTTTGGATTGCGCTGGCGGCACCAGGCCGAGGCCCCCGCGAGCCGCTCCGATGCTGCATCGCAACACCTCCTCGTGCTGCCATGCTGCCTGCGCAGGTCTGCGCGCTGTCGACAACCATCAGGTTCTGACAATCCCGCGACGGGCACATATGATGGTTGTCTGGCGGGCATGCCCGTTATCCATCACCGGGGAGAGAACGATGCCGATATCCAAGAGATGCCTGGTAGCCGGCCTGGTGGCACTGGGTTGCGCCTCGGCGGCGCTGGCGCAGCGCGCATCGACCGAGGGTGCCGCGAGCGCCATATCGGATGCCGTTCAGGGCGGGACCAATCCGTATCGCCCCCCGTCGGCCGCCACCCAGGATCCCGAAGAGGCCGCACGCGCGAAGTGCGAGGAGCTGAAGGAGCAGTACAACGCCACATCAAAAAGGCGTTCGTACCATTCCGCCCCGGGCACGCAGAACGCGCAGGGCCGGACCATCCCCAAGATCGAACGCGACAAGACGCGCAAGCAACTGCAGCAGGCGTACCGCGACAATTGCACGTAGCCGGGATCTGTCTGAACGGCGTGGTGGAAGTGGCGGACGGTTCGCTGCAGGATGCAAATCGGAGCCTGCGCCCTGCCGGCCAACGTCAGCCCTTCAGTTCGATCAGCAGATCCTTCGCCGCCACGCGATCCCCCTGCTGAACATGGACTGCGGCGATCTCGCAGTCCCGCTCCGCCGCGATATGGGTTTCCATCTTCATCGCCTCCAGCGCCAGCAGCGTCGTGCCCGCGGCCACGCGCTGCCCCGGCTGCACCGCCACCGTCACGATCGAGCCCGGCATGGGCGCGGCGACATGCAGCGGATTGTCGGGTTCGGCAACCGGACGGCCATGGCGCGCTGCCGCCGCTTGCGTGGTGCTGCGCTGCTCGACCAGCGTGGTGCGCGACTGCCCGTTCAGCTCGAACTGGACCTTGATGACACCCTCTTCGGCATCGGGGTGCGTGCCTTGCAGCGAGACCAGCAGGGTCTTGCCGGCAGCGATGTCGATCGCCACTTCTTCCTGCGGCTGCAGGCCGTACAGGTATGCCGGCGTGGGTATCACCGAGGTGTCGCTGTAGTTGCGCACATGCGCGTGGTACTCGCCGGCCTGCTTCGGGTACATCAGGTACGAAGCCAGCTGGCGGTCGTCGAGCGGCTGCTCGCACGCCGCTTCGGCCGCGGCGCGCGCCGCGTCGAGGTCGACCGGCGGGATCTGGTCGCCGGGCCGGTACGGCACGGGCGGCTCGCCGCGCAGCACCTTGCGCGACAGTTCCGCGGGGAAGCCGTCCGGCGGAAAGCCCAGCTCGCCCTTGAACAGCGACACCACCGATTCAGGGAAGGCAGTCTCCCTGGCGGGATCGCACACATCGGCGGCGCTCAGGTCGTTGGCCACCATCATCAAGGCCAGGTCGCCGACCACCTTGGACGTCGGCGTCACCTTGACGATGTCGCCGAACATCTGGTTGACCTCGGCATAGGCCCGCGACACCTCGGTCCAGCGATGCTCGATGCCGAGCGAGCGCGCCTGCTCGCGCAGGTTGGTGTACTGGCCGCCGGGCATCTCGTGGCGGTACACGTCGGCGGTGCCGGCGCGGATTTCGGATTCGAACGGCGCGTAGTAGCGGCGCACCCCTTCCCAGTACATCGACGCCTCGTGCAGGCGCTCCAGGCTGAGGCCGGGATCACGCTCGCTGCCGGCCAGGGCCGCGGCGATGCTCGACAGGTTGGGTTGCGAGGTCAGCCCGCTCATGGCGTCGAGCGCGCCGTCGACCGCATCGCAGCCGGCCTCGATCGCGGCCAGCGCCGAAGCGGCCGAGATGCCGCTGGTATCGTGGGTATGGAAATGCACCGGCAGCCCGGTCTCTTCCTTGAGCGCCCTGACCAGTGCCGCCGCGGCCTGCGGACGGCAGATGCCGGCCATGTCCTTGATGCCCAGCACGTGCACGCCGGCCTGCTTCAGCTCGCGCGCGATGCCTACGTAGTACTTCAGGTCGTATTTGGCGCGCGACTTGTCGAACAGGTCGCCGGTATAGCAGATCGCGCCTTCGCACAGCGCGCCGCTCTCGCCGACAGCATCGATCGCCACGCGCATGTTGCGCACCCAGTTCAGTGAATCGAACACGCGGAACACATCCACGCCGGCGCTGGCCGCCTGGCGCACGAAGAAACGCACCACGTTGTCCGCATAATTGGTGTAGCCAACCGCGTTGGAGCCGCGCAGCAGCATCTGGAACAGCACGTTGGGAACGCGCTCGCGCAGTTGCTCAAGGCGCTGCCACGGGTCTTCCTTGAGGAAGCGCAGCGCCACGTCGAAGGTGGCGCCGCCCCAGCACTCCAGCGAGAACAGCTGCGGCAGTTCGCGCGCATAGAACGGCGCGATCGGCAGCATGTCGGCGGTGCGCATGCGCGTGGCGAACAGCGACTGGTGCGCGTCGCGCATGGTGGTATCGGTCAGCAGCACCTGCTTCTGCTCCAGCATCCAGCGCGAGAACTTCTCCGCGCCCAGCTCGCGCAGCCGGTCGCGCGTACCGTAGGGCAGCGCGCCGCTGGTGTCGAAGGCGGGCAGCACCGGTGCGGGCAGCGGCAGCGATGGCAGCGTGCGGCCGCTCATCTCCGGGTGCCCGTTGACGCTGACCTCGCCCAGGTAGCGCAGCAGCTTGGTGGCGCGGTCCAGGCGCTTGGTGAACGCCAGCAGTTCCGGCGTCAGGTCGATAAAGCGCGTGGTGACGTCGCCGGACCGGAACGCGGGATGGTTGATGACGTTCTCGAGGAACTGCAGGTTGGACGCGACGCCGCGGATGCGGAACTCGCGCAGCGCGCGGTCCATGCGCCGGATCGATTCGGGCGCGGTCGGCGCCCAGGTGGTGACCTTGACCAGCAGCGAATCGTAGTACGGCGTGATCACCGCGCCGCCGTAGGCGGTGCCGGCGTCCAGGCGCACGCCGAAGCCGGCCGCGCTGCGGTAGGCAGTGAGGCGGCCGTAGTCCGGCAGGAACCCGTTCTCCGGGTCCTCGGTGGTGATCCGGCATTGCAGCGCGTGACCGTTGAGCGAAATCGCTTCCTGCACCGGCACGCCCGCGGCGCGCACGACGATCTCGCCGTTCTCATTGCGCGTGTTCTCGGTCATGCCGAGATGGCCGCCTTCGGTCACGCGGATCTGCGCCTTGACGATATCGATCCCGGTGACCATCTCCGTGACCGTGTGCTCGACCTGGATGCGCGGATTGACCTCGATGAAGTAGAACTGGCCGGAGTCGGCATCCATCAGGAACTCGACCGTACCGGCATGCGTGTAGCCGACCGCGCGCATCAGCCGCAGGGCCGATTCGCACAGCGCGGCCCGGCCGGCATCGTCGAGGTATGGCGCGGGCGCCCGCTCCACCACCTTCTGGTTGCGCCGCTGCACGGTACAGTCGCGCTCATAGAGATGCACGAGGTTGCCGTGCGTGTCGCCGAGCACCTGCACTTCGACATGGCGCGCGTTGCGCACCAGCTTCTCGACATACACCTCGTCGTTGCCGAACGCAGCCAGCGCCTCGCGCCGCGCCGCGGCGAGCGCCCCCTCAAGGTCCTGCTCGCTTTCCAGGACCCGCATGCCGCGTCCGCCGCCGCCCCAGCTTGCCTTGAGCATCAGCGGATAGCCGATGCCGGCGGCGAGGCGCTTGCACGTGTCCAGGTCATGCGGCAGCGGATCGGTTGCCGGCATCACCGGCACGCCCGCGTCGATCGCCGCGTTGCGCGCCGCCACCTTGTTGCCAAGCTTGCGCATGACCTCGGGCGACGGGCCGATCCAGCGGATACCCGCGTCGATCACGGCCTGCGCGAAGTCCGGGTTCTCTGAAAGGAAGCCATAGCCCGGATGAATGGCGTCGACCTTCGCCTGCCTGGCAATGCGCAGGATATCGTCGATGTCGAGGTAAGCCGCCAGTGGCTTCTTGCCCTCGCCGACCAGGTAGCTCTCATCGGCCTTGAAGCGATGGAGCGCAAGCCGGTCTTCCTTCGAATAGATTGCCACCGTGCGCACGTTCATCTCGGCGGCCGCGCGCATCACGCGGATCGCGATCTCGGAACGGTTGGCAATCAGCAGGGAGCGGATAGGGGCGTAGTCCATGGGATGCAGGGAAGCGAACCAGCCGCGCGCAACCGCCACGGCAGGATCAGGTGATCGGGGATGCAGCACGGGCGCAAGGCTTGCCCGGGCTGCTAGTCGTATTGGGCAAATGGGACGTGCGAGTCCATCCAGTCATAGTGCGCCGATGCAGCGGCCCACGCCCAGTTGGCCCGCTTTGGCGACTGCTGGTCCCGATCGCCATGCTCGCTTCGGTTCTGGCCGGCAAGTGGCTGATCGCCGTCCCCGGCAAGCTCGCGGCTGTGCGCGCGGGCTCCGATTCTTCCGTAGTACATCGTGGTGCCTTCCTCATCAAGACCAGGTTCGCCTGCCCACGACGCAGCGCGATGCAGGGCGACGGCAGGTTTGCAGGCACGATGAAATACGCGCCCGTCCCGTCCTGCTGCCGCAAGAACCGGGCCACGGCCGGTTCATGCACCATCCCTTTGATTTGGCAGAAGATTTTCTTCCGAGGCAGGCCTAACGAATTTCAGAAATGAAATTTTTCATTTCATGGGTGCCGCGGCCAATGCGCGATGCAGCACCTGTGCCTCGCGGCAACCGGGAGGGCCGGCGTGGGCAACGTGGCCAGGCTGACGACGCCCGCCCGGCCACGAATGCAGGCCTTCAGCAGGCCGCGGCCTGGGGCGAAGCCAGTGCGCAGTATGCGGGGGCGCCGGCCGTGGCAATGCGGGCGCAGTACGCCGGCTCTTCCGCCCTGGCGATACGTGCGCAATACGCGGGCTCTTCCGCCCTGGCCATGCGCGCGCAGTACGCAGGTTCGTCCGTCCTGGCGATGCGTGCACAGTACGCGGCCTCTTCCGCCTTGGCCATGCGTGCGCAGTACGCGGCCTCTTCCGCCTTGGCCATGCGTGCGCAGTACGCCGGTGCCTCCGTCCTGGCAATGCGTGCGCAGTACGCGGGCTCGTCGGCCGCTGCCCGGGCACAATATGCGGCAGACGTCAGCGGGCTGCCGAATTCGCGCATGCTCAGCGCATCGCTCGCAGCGGCCATTTGCAGGAGGCGGGCCTCGTCCTCCGGACCGTCGATGCCAACGTAGGGGTCATGGTGAAGGACATAGCCGAAGATGCGCTCGCAATCGCTCGCATAGCGCCTGGTGTCCAGGATGTGGGCATGCCAGAAGGCATCCACCTGCTCGCTGGGGACGGCGGGCGTGTCCGGATGCTTCGCCGCCAGCTTGAGGAATTGCCGGTAGCCGCTCTCCGCCTGCTCCAGCGATTCCGGCGACCAATGCGCATGCTTCTGATGCAGCAGCTTGGCCTTCATCCTGGAAAAGTCCAGGGCGTCGATGGCCTGCCACATGATTTCAATAGTACGGTCCTGCATGATCTAGCTCCCTGTTATTGGACTGCTTAAGCACGCACCGGACTGACGGGCAGTCAGGCGCGCATCGGTTGCGGTCCATGCTCGAGAGCGGGACCGTTCTCCATGCGGCTGGCCAGGAAGGCAGTGATCTTCGCCGGCGGCAGCGGATGGCTGAAGTAGTAGCCCTGCACTTCGTCGCAGCCTTCGCGGCGCAGGAACTCGAGTTGCACCTCGTTTTCCACGCCTTCGGCGACCACTTCGAGGCCAAGCCGGTGGCCAAGGCCGATCACCGCGCTGGTAATCTGCGTGTCGCTGCGGCTTTCCGGTATGTAGCGGACGAAGCTGCCGTCGATCTTGACCGTATCGATCGGGAAGCGGCTCAGGTAGGCGAGCGAGGAGTAGCCAGTGCCGAAGTCGTCGATCGCCAGCCGGACACCGGTGCGCTTCAGGCGCGAGAGCCAGCTGGACGCCTGTTCGGCATCGCGCATGACCATGCTCTCGGTGAGTTCAAGCTCCAGCAGGTTGCCGGGCAGCCCGGCTTGCCGCAGGGCATCGATGATGGTCAGCCTGAGCGACTTGTCGGCGAACTGCCGTGCCGAAAGATTGACTGAAACACGCACCGGCGGCAGTCCCTGCGCGCGCCATGCGGCATTCTGCCGGCACGCTTCGCGCAGGGCCCAGGCACCGATCTCGACAATGGCGCCGCTCTGCTCCGCGAAGGGAATGAAATCTCCGGGCATGACCAGGCCGAGTTCCGGGTGGCGCCAGCGGATCAGTGCCTCGACCGCCGTGCACGCTCCCGACGCGAGCGCAATGCGCGGCTGGTAGTAGAGGATGAATTCGTCCTGCTCGAGCGCGCGGTGCAGGTGCGACTCCATGTCGATGCGCCGCTGCAGCGACGCGCTCATGCCCCGGCAGTAGAACTGGTAGCCGTTCTTGCCGAGCTGCTTGGCACCATACATGGCCAGGTCGGCATGCTTGAGCAGGGTCTGCCAGTCGCTGCCGTCCTCGGGGAAGGAACTGATGCCGATGCTTGCCGTCATGCGCAGTTCCGACTCGTTGACGACGAAGCCTGGCGCGAGCGCAGCCTGGATCCGGGCAATGGTCCGGTCCAGGATCGTCGAATCGCCCTTGGGGTCCAGCAGCACGACGAATTCATCGCCGCCGAAGCGGGTGATCAGCTCCACCTCCTCCAGGCTGCCGCGCAACCGGTCGGCCATCTCGCGCAGCACGATGTCGCCGGCATTGTGGCCGATGGTGTCGTTCACGACCTTGAATTCGTCCAGGTCCACGAAGATGACATGCAGGGCCTGGCCGCTGGCGCGGGCACGGGTCAGCGCCTGCTCGAACTCGGCCTTGAACATGAGGCGGTTGGGCAGCCCGGTAAGGGCATCGTGATTGGCGATGAAGCGCAGGTTTTCCTCGGCCTGGCGCCGCAGCAGGAAGTGCCCGGTCTGATTGGCAATGCCGCTCGCCATCGCGAGCGCATGCGTATCGGGGCTGCGCTTGCTGCGGGAATAGAGTTCGACCACGCCGAGGCTCACGTGGCCCCGGCTCAGCGGGAAGGCGAACACCGTCCGGATACCGCCCGCGTCGAGCCACCTGGCTTGCGGATGCCGGGCCATCGCGCTGCGGCTTGCATACCATTGCGGCGCCGGCAAGACCGCGGCGCCGGCCGGCCCTGCAGGGCGCTCGGCGAGCCACGGCTGCAGCGTCTTGACGCGGGCCAGGTAGACCGGCGGCAGCTTCAGCCCCTGGCAGTCATCGCCCGGCCAGAAGGCACCGGCCTCCCAGTCCATGCCTTCGAGCAGCGTGTGGACAATCCCCTCCAACACCTCGATCTCGCTGGTGGCGGTGGCCAGGTGCAGGGCAATCTGGTGTTCCTGCGTCCTGGCCTGCTCGGCGGACCTGCGCTGGCTGATGTCCTGCGCGGTGCCCCGCAGCACTGCGCTGTCCGCCGCTCCATGCGCGTGGCCGATCAGGTGCAGCCAGCCCCGGCGTCCGCGCCGCGACCGGTACGGGCACTCGAACTCGAACGGCTGGCGATCCTGCAGGGCTGTCCGCATCCTTTCCCGCAGCACGGCGCGATGGCCGGCGTCGATCGCCTGGAACAGCGCTTCCGGAGTCGGCTTGTCGCCGCGCAAGCCTAGCAGGCGCGCCATTTCCTGGGAAAAGTGCGCGATGTCCTGGTCCAGGTCGATGCGCCAGTCGCCCAGGTGGGCAATCTGCTGCGCCTCGGCAAGCGCGGCCTGGCTGTCGCGCAGGCTGTGCGTCATCTGGTCGGCCACGGCCACGGCGCGCGCGCGCGAACTCGACAACGCGTAGGCCAGCCACCCCAGCAGCACGCTGATGATCAGGCCGGAAATCACCACCAGCCCCGGCAGGTAGCGCTGCGGACCACTGATGGCCTTGGCATCGGCAGCAAACGCAATCACCCAGCGCCGTCCGCCGAAATTCCGCACCACGCTCTTGGCCAGGTCATGCTGGCCCGGGGCCGCCTGGGCGTCCGCCAGTGCGGTCGCGCCATGCGCGGCACTGGCGTGGACGGTGCTGCCGCCAGCAACCCGGCTGCGTTCCCTGGCCGCCAGGCCGGTCACGCTGTCATAGAGCAGGTTGGCTGCAGAGAGCGGAACCGCCGCCTGCGCGAAGTCTCCGGCATCATGCACGCGGAACCGGATCCGGCGCAGGTTCTCATTGCTGACCAGGTCCTTCAGCAGGTCGTCCACCCGGATCCCCGCGCCAACCGAGCCGACATAGGCGCGCCGGCGCGCTTCCACGGAATCCAGGTCGGGCACCTTGCGGTACACCGGCAGGCGCAGCGCGATGCCCACATGCGGGTTCTTTGCCTCGCTGAAGATCAGGCGCCCGCTGCTGACTGGCTGCCCGGTATCGCGCGCGCGTTCCAGCGCGGCCAGGCGGCGTGGCTCGGCGCCCATGTCGATGCCGATCGACGCCAGGTTGAGGGCGAGCGGTTCGACATAGGTCAGCACGAAATGCCCCGGCCGCTGGCCGGGAGGGCGGACGTTGAACGTCACGCCGGCCTCGCGCAGGATCGGATCGCTGCGCTGCCGGGCGACAAAGGCGTCGATCTCGGCCGCCGGCACGTAGGGCGCGTAGTTCAGCGTCTGGAAACCGGGATAGCGCTGCGGCAGGTTCAAGCCGCTGACGAAATCGCGAAACTCGCCGCGCGAGACATGGTCGCTGGCGCCGAACAGCGCCTGCATGGTCACCAGAACATCGGTATAGAGGCGGATCCGTGTATCGATCTGCTGGATCACGTCGCCGGTATCGTTCTCAAAACGCAGGCGGACGTCCTTCTCAAGCAGGTCGGTGCAGAACGCATAGACGACAGCCGTCGTCATCACGCCAAGCAGCAAGGTGCCCGCGGTGATGGTGCGCGACCCAAGGCGTCCAAGCGGACGCAGCGCGCGCGCAAGCGTCTGGCGCAAGATTGTTTCCCCCCGGATGTCGATGGCAACCATGCGGCTGAACGGCCGTCACCAACGACTGATGCTAATAGTGCACTTATTGGCTGGGGTTCTATGCGAAACCCACGCTCTTATATGTCTTAACAATCTATAACAAGCGGGGAAAAACGGGCCCTGATTTTCGTGGCACAAACCCCCAACTTAAGTGGGGTGGCAGTTCTGCGAGATATGGACATGAACATTCAGGTTCAGCCCCAGGGTGGCAAGTGTCGCGCTGCGGTGCGCGTCATGGCTTGCCAGCCGGCGCGGCAGCGCGTCGGCATGGTCCGGGCAATGGATGATGACGTACGTGTCGTCCGGGTCCATCGGTGCTGCTCCGCATGCTGCCGTCAAGAGGCTACGGGCACGGGCGGCGCGCTCGCGGCCGGCATCGGCGTCGAGGCCCAGGCCAGCATCTGCCACGCGCCCTGATGGCGCCTCCACACGCTGAGAAAGCGGTTGTCGAGCGTGCGCTCCGTCCCGTCGACCACGGCCCTGAGCAGGGCCTTGCCCTGCATCACGGCCATGTCGCCGTAGACCGCCTGCCCCACCTCCGCCAGGCTCGCTTGCAGGTAGCGCACCCGCCCGCTGCGGATCGAGCCAAGGTACTCCGCCTTGCTCTCGCGCAATGCCGAGGAGTGCGTATAGGAAAGCTCGTCGGCCAACAGGGCATCGAGCGCAGCCAGGTCGCCGGACAGCATGGCGCGATAGCGCGCCTGATCGGCTTGCGTGAGTGCGGCAAGGTCCGCGGGTTCGCCCGATGCCATCGTCGTGGTCTCCAGGTCAGCCATGAAGGTAAGCCTTCACCAGGGTCTTGTCGTTCAGCAGCGCCTGCCATTCGCCGCGCCGGACTTCATGGATCACGCGCCCCACTGACAGCACGTAGGCGCGATCCGTCATGTCCGCGGCGATCGCCACGCTTTGTTCGACCAGCAAGATGCTCAGCCCGCGCGCGCGCAGCTGGTTCAGCACCGCCAGGATCTCCTTGACGATGCGGGGCGCCAGGCCGGTGGTGAGTTCATCCATGATCAGCAGGTCGGGCTGGAGCAACAGCGCGCGCGCGATCGCCACCATCTGCTGCTGCCCCCCGGACAGCAGCCCGACCGCGCTGTCGGCACGTTCGCGCAGCAGCGCAAACAGATCGCATACATCGTCATAGGTGTAGCGCAGCGCGCCGCCGCGGGCGCGCTTGCCGGCCTGCTCGGCCAGGCGCAGGTTGTCGCGCACCGACAGCTCGGCAAACAGGTTGCGGTTTTCCAGCACTACGCCGATGCCATGCCTGAAGCGGCGATGCCCGGGGACATGGCCGATCTCCGCCCCGTCCTTGACGATGCTGCCGGCCATCGGCCGGATCAGGCCGGCCAGCGTGCGCACCAGCGCGGTCTTGCCGGCGCCGTTGGCGCCCACCACCGCCACCGCCTCGCCCGGCGCGACCGTCATGTCGACATCGTGCAGCACCGGCACCGCGCCGTAACCGGCGCGCAGGCCTTTCACGTTGAGCATGGTCAGACTCCCAGATAGGCTTCACGCACGCGCGGATCGGCCTGCACCTCGTGCAGCGCCCCGCTGGCGATGATTTCACCGTAATAGAGGACATGGGCCGTACCGCAGATCGTCATCAGCCCCATGTCGTGCGAGACCAGCAGGATGGTCATGCCCTCCTGGTGCAGGCGCACGATCCATGCGCGCAGCAGTTCGATCTCTTCGCTGTTCAGCCCCGACGACGGCTCGTCCAGCAACAGCAGTTCCGGATTGCCGATGCAGGCACGCGCCAGTTCGACGATGCGCCGCTGGCCCGCCGGGAGGGTGCCGGCCCGGTGCTGCAGCAAGCGCTCCAGCCCGAATTTGCCGGCGCATGCCAGCGCGGCGTCGTGCATGGCCGCCAGCTCGCGGCGCGACGCCGGCGTGCGCAGCATCGCCTGCAGCACGCCAGCGTGGGTGGCCTTGTGGCAGCCTGCCATCAGGTTCTCGAGCACGGTCATGTGCTCGAACACCTGTGGCGTCTGGAAGGTGCGCACCAGGCCGGCGCGGCTGCGCTGCTGGACGGTGTCGGCGGTGATGTCCCGCCCCGCCAGCGACACCTTGCCCCCCTTCGGGCGCAGAAAGCCGGAGACGATATTGAAGCAGGTGGTCTTGCCGCTGCCGTTCGGACCGATCAGGCCGACGATATGGCCGGCCGGCACGTCGAAGCTGACATTGCGCAGCACCTCCAGCCCGCCGAAGCTGTGCGCGACCGCGTCGAGGCGCAGTAATGCCTGCGCCGGGCGCACGGCTTGTGGCGCCGCGCCAAAAGCAGGAACGGGATGGTTCATCAGACTTGCTCCGAAAAACCTCGCCCTTCAGGGCGGGGAGTGAAAGGAGTGCTGCCGGCAGCAAGCAATCCCAAATTAGAATGACCGGCATGCCTCTGGTCTATCGCTACCGGGTGAAGTCGCTGAACGGCCTGCTCAATCAGCAGAGCCGCGCGGTGAACTACGTCTGGAACTTCTGCAATGACACGCAGAAGCACGCGCTCAAATGGGGCAAGAAGTGGCCCACGGGTTTCGATCTGAACGTGCTGACGACCGGCAGCAGCAAGGAACTCCGTATCCATTCCGGCACAATCAACGCGGTTTGCGAGCAGTACGCCAAGTCGCGTAGCCAGCACCGCCGGCCGTGCCTGCGCTATCGCGGCCGCAAGTCGCTCGGTTGGGCACCGCTCAAGGGCCGGGATCTCAAGCGCTCGGGCGACGGATTCCGCTTTGCCGGCAACACGTTTCGCGTGTTCAGCTTCCGCCCCCTTCCCGAGGGCAAGATCAAGGACGGCACCAATTTCTCCCGCGATGCGCGAGGCAACTGGTTCCTGAACATCGTGATTGAAGTTGCCGACACCCAGGCCCGCCCCCCGGAACGCGGCGTCGGCATCGATCTTGGCTTGAAGGACCTTGCCCCGCTGTCCACCGGCGAAAAGGTCGAGAATCCGCGCCACCTTGGCCGACTCGAGCAAGCGCTGGCCAAGGCGCAGCGTGCGCGCAAGAAACGACAGGCCACGAACCTCGACGCGCGCATCAAAAATGGGCGGCGTGACTTTCTGCACAAGCTCTCGCATCGCATCGTGCGGGACTTCGACTACATCGCGGTGGGGAATGTGAACGCCGCCGGCCTCGCCAAGACCAGCGTGGCGAAGTCCGTCCTCGATGCGGGCTGGTCGTCCTTCCGCACAATGCTCGCGTACAAGGCGATTGTGCATGGCGCGTGGTACGAGGAAGTCGACGAACGTTTCACCACCCAGGTTTGTTCTTCGTGCGACGCGATGCCGCCGGAGACGCCGAAAGGTATCGCAGACCTTGGAATAAGGCAGTGGGTATGCAGTGGATGCGGTGCTGTACATGATCGCGATGTGAACGCTGCGCTAAATGTCCTTGCCCGATCGGGACATCGATCGCCTGCAGAGGGAATCTCCTCCCTTTCGGGAGGGGAGGATGTCAACTTGCCGCCTTCAGTCCGCGCATGCGCTGCAGCGCACCAGCGATGCCGCCCGTCATCCCGCCGGGCATCAGCGTGACCACCAGCACCAGCACCGCGCCGAACAGCACCTGGTGGAAATCCCCCAACCCGCTCAGCAGTTCCGGCACGAGCGAGACGAACAGCGCACCAAGGATCACGCCATAGGTGGAGCGGGCACCCGCCACCACCGGCACCAGCAGAAACACGATGGAGCGCTCCACCGTAAAGCTCTGCACGCTGACGAACGACACATAGTGGGCAAACAAGGTCCCGGCCAGCGAGCCCAGCATGGCCGACAGCACGAACATCGAGGTCTTCAGCCGGTGCATGTCCACGCCCAGCACCTGCGCCGCCGGCGCGGCATCACGCATCGCCCGCATGGCCAGGCCCGGGCGGCCCTTGACCAGGTTGTCGACCAGCCACAGCAGCACCGCGAGCAGCGGCCAGACGAAGTAGTAGTAGCGCTCCGGGGTGTCCAGCACATAGCCGAACCAGGACAGCTTGGGAATGCCGCCGATTCCCAGCGTGCCGCCGGTCAGCCAGTCCCACTCGAAGAACAGCACGTTGGCGATGCTTCCCACCGCCAGCGTCGCCAGCGCCAGGAAGAAGCCGCCCAGGCGCAGCACCGGCACGCCGATGGCCGCAGCCAGCGCGGCGCTAATGACGAGTCCGGCGGCCGCACCGGCCAACGCCGGCCAGCCCAGCGCCGTGGTGCAGTACGCCGAGGCATATGCGCCGATGCCGTAGAACGAGGCCTGCGCCAGATTGACGATGCCGCACTGCCCCAGCAGCAGGCCCACGCCGAGGCCGCCCACGGCCAGGATGGCGGCGAAGTTGAGCAGGTCGACGTGGTGCCGCGACAGCAGCTGCCCGGCCGCCACCCACAGCAACACGCCAGCCAGGATGAACGCGCGTGACGGGTTCATGGTTATCCTCCCTTGCGCCCGGCCCGGCCCAGCACGCCGTTGGGCAGCAGAATCATGATGACGATCAGGATCGACAGCGCGATCACGTCGCGATAGCCAGACGGGAAACCCACCACCGCCAGCGATTCCGCCAGGCCGAGCAGCAGGCCTCCCGCCACGGCCCCGAGCGGATTGCCCAGGCCGCCGAGAATGGCCGCGGCAAAGCCCTTCAGCGTGAGGCCGATGCCCATCTGGTAGTTCATCGACAGCAGCGGCGTGACCAGCACGCCGGCGATCGCGCCGAACCCGCCGCCGAGCAGGAACGTGTACGTGCGCATGCGGCGCACGTTGATGCCGGTGGTGGTGGCGCCATCCGGATCGAGCGAGGCAGCGGTCATGGCCAGGCCCGCCAGGGTCCTGGTGTAGAACAGGCGCAGCGCACCGACCAGCAGCACCGCAATGCCGGTCAGCGCCAGCGCATGCACGGGCGTGGTAGCGCCGAACAGCTCCACCACCCCCTCCCCGCCGAGCGCCGGCAGCAGGTGCGAATCCCGGCCGCCGAAGTAGAGCGCCGCGGCCGACAGCGCAAAGGCCAGGCCAATGGTCAGCAGCAGGAAGCTCTCTTCGCCGGCGCCGCGGCGCAGCATCGGCCGCACGAACAGCACGTCGATGGCCAGGCCGCTGACGGCACCGGCGGCAATGCCGCCGGCAATCGCCAACGCATATGGCAGGCCCAGCGCCTTCAGCGCGAACACCGCCACCAGCGCGCCGATCACCGCGAACTCGCCCTGCATCGCATTGACGATGCGCGTGCCCTTGAAGATGATGGCCATGCCCACGCCGATCAGCGCGTAGACAAAGCCATTGGTGATCCCGGACAGGATCGCCTGGAATACGAGGGTAGTGGACATACCAGCTCCTTTCCCGCGAGCGTCGCAGGCTATGGTTTGGCCTTGTAGGGCAGCCGCTCGAACCGGCCGTTCTGCAGCTTCGAGTACGTGAAGCCGGCCAGCGTCATGCCGCCCATGTCGGGCGCGGCGAAGTCGTAGCCGCTGGTGACGCCCTGGTAAGGCCGGCGCAACGCGCTGCACAGCTTGTCGCCCGGCGCATCGGCACCGGCCGCCTTCAGGCCCGCGGCCAGGGCCATGACCGCATCCCAGCCCACCGCCGAGAAATGCTTGGGCAGCTTGCCGTACTCCTTGCGGAAGGCCTCGACGAATTCCTTCTGTCCCGGCAGCGGGTCTTCGGACACGATGAACTCGGGATGGATGATGTTGTCCGCGGCCTCGCCCATGGCCTTGACGGTCTCGTAGGTAGCCGTGCCATGCACGGAGATGACGGGAACGCCGACCTTCAGCTGGCGCACGTTGCGGAACGGCGCGGGCGAGGTCGAGATGACGATGATGGCATCCGGCTTGGCCGCCTTGATCTTGGCCGCCTGCGTGGTGACATCGGTGGCGGCGATCTCGAACTTCTCCACCTGTATGAAGCTGACGCCGTACTCGCGATCCAGCGTCTTCAGGCTGGTCCATACCACCTGCCCGTAGCCCGAGTCATGCAGCACGCCGACGCGCTTCAGGCCGTTGTCGCGCGCATAGGCCAGCACGGCACGCGCGTTGAGCTCCTGCGACGGCGTCAGGTGGAACACGCAATGGCGTTCGCGCTCCACCGCGGGCCCCAGTCCCGAGAACGAGAACAGTGGCACCTTCTGCGCCTGTGTGATGCCGCCGATGGCAACCGTCTGGGCAATGCCCGATGGCCCGACGATGGCGCGAACCTTGTGCGTATGGAGCAGCGCGTTCGCCTTGGCGACGGCGGAATCCGGGCTGGAGCCGTCGTCTTCGACAATCATTTCCAGCGGCCGCCCGCCAATACCCCCACGGGCATTGACGACCTTCTGCGCCAGCAGCGCGCCTTCGCGCTCGGCCTGGCCCACGGCGGCAAGGCCGCCGGTGATCGAGAACAGGCCGCCGATGCGGACCGGTTCGGCGCCGGGCGTGCCCTGGGCCAGCACCGGCGGCATCGCCAGGACCAGGGCAAGCCCGGCGGCGGCAAACAGGGCGCGCGGCGCCCGGGTGATCGGGTTGTGGTTCATGTCTCCGTCCTTGTTGTAGGTATCGGGTTGGCCCGATTACACTGCGCCGGGCACGCCTGCCCACTCGAGCACATCGGCCAGCGCGGCGATGTCGAGATGGCCCTGCCGGCGCTGCTGCATCAGCGCCAGGTATTGCCGCACCAGCGACGACATCGGCAGCGCGACCGCGTTGTCGCGGGCCACCGCCAATGCCAGGTCGAGGTCCTTCACCACCAGCGAGATCGGGCCGACGGCGGCGTAGTCGCGCTGCTTGAGCTGCTCTGCCTTGGTGCGGTAGTGGGCGCTGCCGACGATGCTGTCGTTGATCGCATCGACCATCAGCGCGCGGTCCAGCCCGGCGCGCGCGCCGAAGGCCAGCCCCTCGCCGATCACCGCGGTGCTCATGAACACCATCATGTTGATCATCAGCTTGATGACGCGGGCCTCGTCCGCGCCGCCCACGTATGACTGGCGCGCGGTCAGGCACGCGAGGACGGGCTGCACCGCGTCGAAGGCCGGCCGCGGCCCGGATACGAAACAGCTCAGCTGCGCGCTCGCCGCCAGCGATACCGTGCCCGACACCGGCGCGCGCAGAAAAGCGGCGCCGCGCCGCGCGAGCGCGGCAGCCACCTCTGCCGAGGCATCGGGCGAGACCGTGCTCATGTCGACAAAGACCTTGTCCGCCGTCGCGGCGCCGGCAACGCCGCCGGAGGCCAGGAACAGGTCGCGCAGCCCGCCATCGTCAAAGATCGTTGAGAACACCACATCCGAGTCCGCCACCAGTGCCTGCGCGGCAGGCGCCACTGCCGCCCCTGCGGCGGCCACCGCCTCGCACTGCGCCGGCACGCGGTCAAAGACCGTGAGCCGGTAGCCGGCTTTCAGCAGGTTCAGGCACATCGGTCGGCCCATGGCACCAACGCCGATCCATCCAAGCCGCGGTGATTGCACCGCGTGCGCGTTGCTTGTGTTGATCATGGCCCGCCCCCCTACTCGACCCTGACGCCGGACAGCTCGACCAGCTTGCGCGTCTGGCGCGTCTGCGTCTCGATGTACTGCGAGAACTGCGCCGGGCTCAGCTTCATCGGCACCATCCCCTGCGCGGCGAAGTGCTTCTCGACGAAGTCCTTGTCGTCCAGGATCTCGCGGATGGTGGCGTTCAGCTTGTCGACCACCGCGCGCGGCACCTTGGCCGGGGCCAGCACGCCGTAGACGGCCGAGATGTCCATGTCCTTGTAGCCGGCCTCGGCAAAGGTGGGCACCTGCGGCAGCGCGCGCGTGCGCTTGTCGCCGCTGACGGCGAGCACCTTGAGTTTCTTTGCCGCAACAAAGCTCTGGATCGTCGGCAGCGCCGGGAAGGTCATCAGGATCTGGCCGCCGACGACGTCTGCCACCGCCGGCGCCGAGCCCTTGTACGGCACGTGGACCAGGTCGGTGCCGGCCAGCTTGTTGAACAGCGCGCCCATCAGGTGCGGCTGGCTGCCGCTGCCGAACGAGCCGTAGCTGAGGGCTTGCGGACGGCCCTTGGCATATGCGGCCAGGTCCTTGACGCTGTCCACCGGCAGGCTGCCCGAGACGGCCATGACGAGCGGCACGTAGCCGATCGTCGCCACCGGGGCAAAGTCGCGCGCGACGTTGTACGACACCGACGGCAGCACCACCGGGTTGAGCACGAAGGTGGCATCGTTGGTCAGCAGCAGCGTGTAGCCGTCGGGCTGCGCCTTGGCCACCGCGTCGGCGCCGATCACGGTATTGGCGCCGCTCTTGTTTTCCACCACCACCGGCTGGCCCAGCTTCTCGGACATGCGCTGCGCCAGTTGCCTGGCGATGATGTCGGTGGTTCCGCCCGGTGCGTAAGGCACCACCATGCGGATCGGCTGCGCGGGATAGGTCTGCGCCAGTGCGGCGCCCGTGCCTGCCAGGCAGGCCAGGCCGAAGGCTGCGGCACGCAGCGCGTGGGTCGTATGAAATTGCCAGGACATAGGGTCTCCATCCATTGTCTGTGTCGACGGTGCCGGCTCGGACGGCCGGCTGCCGTCAGGGGATCATTCAGTCAAAGAGCCAGGGCTCCAATTGCCGCCGCGCCTGCTCGTAATCCCGGATCTGCCCGGCATGGCGCAGCGCCAGCGCGATATCGTCCAGGCCGTTCAGCAGGCAGTGCTGCTTGAACGGATCCAGCGTGAAGGCAATGGCCTCGCGCGACGGCGTCACCACCTGCAGCGCGGCCAGGTCCACCTGCAGCCGGTAGCCCGGCGTGGCCGCGATCTCGGCGAACAGGCGCTCGACCACGTCCGGCGCCGCCACGATCGGCAGCAGGCCGTTCTTCAGGCAGTTGTTGTAGAAGATGTCGGCAAAGCTGGGCGCGATCAGCGCGCGCAGGCCGAAGTCCTCCAGCGCCCACGGCGCATGCTCGCGCGATGAGCCGCAACCGAAGTTCTCGCGCGCCAGCAGGATCGAGGCGCCGCGGTAGCGCGGCTGGTTCAGCACGAAATCCGGGTTGAGGGGCCGGCTGCTGCAGTCCTGCCCGGGCTCGCCGTGGTCCAGGTAGCGCCAGTCGTCGAACAGGTAGGGGCCGAAGCCGCTGCGCCGGATCGACTTCAGGAACTGCTTGGGCAGGATGGCGTCGGTATCGACATTGGCTCGGTCCAGCGGCGCCACCAGGCCATCCAGGGTGGTAAAGGCTCTCATTGCTCGGTTTCCTCCGGTGGTCTACAGCGAGCGCACATCGATGAAGTGGCCCGCCACCGCGGCTGCGGCCGCCATCTGCGGGCTGACCAGGTGGGTGCGCCCGCCCGGCCCCTGCCTGCCTTCGAAGTTGCGGTTGGAAGTGGAAGCGCAGCGTTCGCCGGCCGCCAGGCGGTCATCGTTCATGCCCAGGCACATCGAGCAGCCCGGTTCGCGCCATTCGAAGCCGGCGGCGATGAACACCTGGTCCAGCCCCTCGGCCTCGGCCTGCGACTTGACCAGCCCGGAGCCCGGTACCACCAGCGCCTGCCTGATGCGCGGCGAGACATGGCGCCCGCGCAGCACCGCCGCCGCGGCGCGCAGGTCTTCCAGGCGCGCATTGGTGCATGAGCCGATGAATACCTTGTCCAGCGCGACCGCCTCGATCGGCGTATTCGGCAGCAGGCCCATGTAGTCCAGCGCCTGCTCGATGCTCTTGCGCCGCACCGGGTCGCGCTCGTCGCGCGGATCGGGAATGCGCTCGCCGACGGCCACCACCATTTCCGGCGAGGTGCCCCAGGTCACGTGCGGGCGGATCGCGGTGGCATCCAGCTCCACCACGGCATCGAAGGCGGCGCCCGGATCGCTGCGCAGCGTGCGCCAGTAGCCGGTGGCGGCGTCCCACATCGCACCGGCCGGTGCTTGCGGGCGGCCGTCCAGGTAGGCCAGCGTGGTTTCATCCACCGCCACCATGCCGGCGCGCGCGCCCGCTTCGATCGCCATGTTGCACACGGTCATGCGCGCCTCCATGCTGAGGCCGCGGATCGTGCTGCCGGCAAACTCGATCACGTGGCCGGTGGCGCCGGCGGTGCCGATGCGGCCGATCAGCGCCAGCGCGATGTCCTTGGCGGACACGCCACGGGGCAGCTCGCCGTCCACCCGCACCAGCATCGACCTGGGCTTCTTCATCCACAGGCATTGCGCGGCCAGCACCTGCTCCACTTCGGAGGTGCCGATGCCGAACGCAAACGCTGCGAACGCGCCGTGTGTTGACGTGTGCGAGTCGCCGCAGGCAATGCTCATGCCGGGCAAGGTGGCGCCGCGCTCCGGACCGACCACGTGCAGGATGCCCTGGCGCGGATCGTCCATGCCGAAGTTGACGATGCCGGTGTCTGCGCAGTTCTGGTCCAGGGCCTCGACCTGCGCGCGGCTGACGGGATCGGCAATGCCCAGCTTGCGCGCGGTGGTCGGCACGTTGTGGTCGGCCGTTGCCAGCACGGAAGCGGCGCGCCACACCTTGCGCGCGTTCAGGCGCAGGCCTTCGAAGGCCTGCGGGCTGGTCACCTCGTTGACCAGGTGGCGGTCGATATAGATCAGCGCGGGTCCGTCCGGATCCTGGTGGATCACGTGGCTGGCCCAGAGCTTGTCGAGCAGGCTCGCCGGGCGGTCGGGTTCAGTCATGGGGGTCTCTCCTTGTATTTCTCGTGGCGGACGCGGGTTACCTTGCGCCCACCCACTCAGGCACCGGATGCAGCTCGGTGGTCTTGCCGGCCTTGACCACCTGCCCGGAAATATCGTGTCCGACCAGCGCCGGCAGCTCGCGCGCCGCGCCGAGCAGCCGGTCCAGGTCGACACCGGTGTCGATGCCGGAAGACTCCAGCATGTGCACCAGGTCTTCCGTGCAGATGTTGCCGGTCGCGCCCGGCGCAAAGGGGCAGCCGCCCAGCCCGCCCAGCGACGCATCGAAACTGTCCACGCCCGCCGCCAGGCCGGCCAGCACATTGGCCAGGCCCATGCCGCGCGTGTTGTGGAAATGCAGGGTCAGCGGCACGCCCGGGAACCAGCGCAGGAACGCCTCGACCAGCTTGCTCACCTGGCGCGGGTCGGCCATGCCGGTGGTATCGGCCAGCGTGATGCTGTCCATGCCCAGTTCCAGGTAGCGGCCCGCGGCCCACTTCACCCGTTCCGGCGCGATCTCGCCTTCGAACGGGCAGCCGAACGCGGTCGCCACGCAGCCGCTGACGGCCAGCTCGGCCGACTGCGCCAGCTGCATCACGCCGCGGAACTGCTCCAGCGACTGGTCGCAGGTCATGCGCATGTTGGCCAGGTTGTGCGTCTCGCTGGCGGACATCACCAGGTTGATCTCGTCGAGGTCGCACTCCAGTGCGCGCTCGCAGCCGCGCGCATTGGGCACCAGCGCGGTGTAGACCACGTCCCGTTGGCGGCGGATGCCTTTCGCGACCGCCTCTGCATCGCGCAGGTTCGGGATCGCCTTGGGCGAGACAAACGAGGTGATCTCGATCCTGGCCAGGCCGCTTTCCGAGAGGCGGTCGATCAGCGCGATCTTCTGTTCGGTGGGGACGAATTCCGGCTCGATCTGGAAGCCGTCGCGCACGGACACTTCATTGATGCGCACGCGCCGGGGGGCGTTAGGAAGCCACATGGTTCTTTCCTTTCTTTCCTTTTCGTTGGGGCGGGCTCAGACCACGCCGGCGGCGCGCAGCGCGCGCAGCTCGTCGCCGGCAATACCGATGCCCGCCAGGATCTCTTCGGTGTGCTGGCCCAGTTCGGGGCCGATCCACCTGGTGCGCCCCGGGGTCCCGCTGAGCTTGGGCACGATGCCGGACAGCTCCAGCGGCGAGCCATCCGGCAACTGGTGCGGCTCGATCATGTCGCGCGCGCGGTAGTGCGCGTCGCTGCTGATCTCCGCCGCGGTGTAGATCTTTCCGCAGGGCACGGCCGCGGCTTCCAGCGTTGCCAGCACTGCGTCGAGGTCATGCGCGGAGGTCCACGCGGTGATGGCGTCGTCGAGCATGGAGTTGTGCTGCACGCGCCCGTCGTTGTGCGCCAGGCGCGGGTCCTGGCCCAGGTCGTCGCGGCCGATGGCGGCCATGAAGCGCCGGAAGATGGCGTCGCCGTTGCCGGCAATGATCACGTACTGGCCATCCTGGCACGGATACGTATTCGACGGCGAGATGCCCGGCAGGCTGGCGCCCGAACGCTCGCGCACATGGCCGAACTTGGCGTACTCCGGCACCAGGCTCTCCATCACGGCAAAGACCGACTCATAGAGCGCCACGTCGACAAACTGCCCTTCGCCCTGGTTGGCGCGCAGGTGGTGCATGGCCAGCAAGGCGCCGATGACGCCATACAGCGATGCCAGCGTGTCGCCGATGCTCACGCCCGAGCGCACCGGCGGCCGGTCGGGATAGCCGCTGACATAGCGCAGCCCGCCCATCGATTCCGCAATCGCGGCAAAGCCGGGGCGGTCCTTGTAGGGTCCGGTCTGGCCGTAGCCGGAGATGCGCACCATGACCAGCGCGGGGTTCACCTTGCGCAGGTCCTCCCAGCCCAGGCCCCATTTCTCGAGCGTGCCGGGGCGGAAGTTCTCGATCACGATATCGGCTTCGGTGACCAGCTTGCGCACGATCTCCTGGCCCTGCGCCGAACGCAGGTCCAGCGTCAGCGACTTCTTGTTGCGGCTCTGGCTATACCACCAGAGCGAGGTGCCTTCATACAGCTTGCGCCACTTGCGCAGCGGGTCGCCGTCCTTGGGCGATTCGATCTTCAGCACTTCGGCGCCGAACTGCGCGAGCAGTCCGCCCGCATACGGGCCTGCGATCAGCGAGCCGAGTTCGATCACGCGGACGCCCTGCAGCGGCATCGTTCCGTTGTTCGCTTCGTTAGCCATGGCGGTTTGCTGCTCCTGTGGATACGGTGGTCTGTGATGCAAGATTGGAAGAACCCGCGCGCGCGGTAAAGCAACCATTGGCGAGCCCGCCATCGCGAAAAACGATGGCAGCGCTGGCGCGCTATTCATCCTCGCGCAGCCGGTCCACCAGCAGCCGCGCCACCGCGGACAGGCCCTCATACGCACGCACGCCGATCACCAGCTGGCGCGCGGCCCACGCTTCATCGAGCGCGACGGTGCGGATGCCAAGGGTCTGCTGGTAAGGCCCGGCACTGGACCTGGGCAGGATTCCCAGGCCCAGTCCCGCCTGCACCATCAGGCACAGCGCGTCGTAGCCGGGCACGTGGATGCGCGGCTTGAACACGCGGCCGGCCTCGCTGGCAGCCTTGGCCAGCTGCAGGTGGATCTGGCTGCCTGCGTGCAGGCTGACGAAGTCGTAGTCGAAGGCCTCGCGGATGGTCACCGAGTGCCGCCCGGCCAGCGGATGCGCGCCGGGCACCACCACGACCAGTTCGTCGCGCCGGTAGGGGAACGTCTCCAGCTCCGCACCCACCGCGCCCGCGGTGAAGATGCCGATGTCCGCGGCGTTCTCGGCCACCGCGCGCACGATGGCGGTGCTGACGCGCTCTTCCAGGTGCACGTCGATCAGCGGGTACTCGGCCAGGAACGACTTGAGCTGCGCCGGCAGGAACTGCGTGATGGCCGAGATATTGGCCATCACCCTCACCTGCCCGCGCAAGCCGCCGCCGTAGTCGCGCATGCGCACCAGGATGTCATCGAGGTTGTGCAGCACGCCGCGCGCCAGGTGCGCCAGCTCCATCCCGGCCATGGTCGGCTGCACGCCCTTGTTGCTGCGCATCAGCAAGGCGGTGCCCAGCCCCTGCTCCAGTTCGCTCACGCGCTTGCTGACCGCGGCCGCGGCAAGGTGCGCGTGCTCCGCCGCCGCGGCGATGGAGCCGGTTTCGGCCACGGCGACAAACAGGCGCAGCGAAGTGGGGTCGAGTCTCATGATGCGATGTCTCCCGGATCCGGTGGCCTGCGATGGCCCCGGCCCTTGTGTTGCATGCGGTCCGTTGCGGCTAAAATACGGCCATGACCTCCGCCGCCAAACCGTCCGCCCCCGTCGACAACGACGCTCCGCCGAAGCTCGAGGAAGGCCACCGCGACTACGTCGCGGCGCTGGCGCGGGGCCTGGCGGTGATCCAGGCCTTTACCGAGACCACGCCGGAACTGACGCTGAGCGAAGTGGCGCAGGCCACCGGCATGACGCCCGCGACCGCGCGCCGCGCGCTGCTGACGCTGCAGGCGCTGGGCTATATCGGCGCCAACGGCCGCCGCTTCGTGCTGCTGCCCAAGGTGCTGTCGCTGGGCGCCGCCTTCCTCAGCTCGATGAACCTGCGCGACATCGTGCAGCCGTTCCTGCAGGAGGTGGCCGAGCGCTTCCGCGATTCGGTCTCGCTTGCCATCCTCGACGGCGACAGCGTGGTCTACCTGGCGCATGTGCCCAGCCGCCGGCGCATCGCCTTCCGGGCTTCGGTGGGTTACCGGCTGCCGGTCCATTGCACCTCCCTTGGCCTGGCCTTGCTGGCGCACGCGCCCAAGGCCCAGCAGAACAAGATCCTCGACAAGGCGCCATTCCAGAAATTCACCCCGCTGACACTCAGCGATGCCGACGCGCTGCGCGCGGCGCTGGCACGCGCGCTCGAGCAGGGCTATGCCATCCAGGACAGCCAGCTGGAGCTGGGCGTGCTGTCGATCGCCGTACCGGTGCGTGACCCGCAACAGCGCGTGATCGCCGCCATCAACTGCTCCACCGAAACCGAGCGCACCAGCCCGGACGAACTGGTCGCCACCCGGCTGCCGGCGCTGCGCGAAGCCGCCGCGTCGATCGAGGCGGCGATCCGGCGCGCACCGGCGCTGGCGCACTCCATTACCGCCGCCTCCTGAGCGGCCTCGCGCGCCGGCTTACTGCGCCGTTTCAGGCTGCAGCACGATATCCAGGTTGACCAGCTGGTAGCCGTCGCGCTCCGGGTGCGGCAGCGCGTCGACGATGTGGTCGTCGATGGTTGAGAAGATGCAGTCGACCGGATTGGCCGGATCACCGGCGAAATACAGCTGCGACGTCAGGTTCCGGTAGCCTGGCTGCATCACCCGGTAGTGGATGTGCGGCGCGCGCTGCCGGTTGCGGCCCAGCCGCTTCATCAGCACGCCCACTTCGGTATCCTCGCGGCCGATGATGTAGCCACCCGGGCGGATGGTGAACACCTGGAAGCTGCCATCGGCCTCGCAACGCAGCTTGCCGCGCAGGTTGTCTTCCGACTGCGAGTCATCTTCGTTCTCATAGCGGCCGAACTGGTTGGGCTGCCATACGATCATCATCGCGCCCGGTACCGGCTTGCCGGTGGCGGCATCCAGCACGCGGCCGCGCACCTCCAGCCGCTGGCCAGGCTCGTCGTCGGTGGCGATATGGCATGGGTTGGAGCCTTCGGCGATCTCGTCCTTGGGGAACGGACCGGTCACGTTCTGCGGCGTGGCGTGGTCATCGGTGCGTGCCAGGTCCAGCGCGCGCATGGTCAGGCCCATCATGTCGCACAGCATGATCAGTTCATCCTGCTGGGCCACCTTGCCTATCCAGGTGGCGATCCGGTAGAGCTGCCGGTCGGTCAGCTTCAGTTCGTCCAGCATGGCGTGGAAGTGCTTCAGCGCCACGCGGAACTGCGCCTGCAGGACCGGGTCCGCGCCGGGCGCATCGCTGCACATGGCATCGAAGGCGCGTTGCAGGGTGTAGTTGTCGGGGTTGTTCATCGCTGTCTCCGGTGATTCTGTGTCAGTGGCTGGCGGCGGCCATGTCGATGGCGCGGGCGAACAGGGTTCCATCCGCTTTCAGCTTGTGCTTGGCCGGCTTGTGCGTCGGGGTGTGCGGAATGGCATCCACGGCGACGACATAGCGCGGCAGCTTGTGCACGGCCAGCCGGTCCCGAGCCCAGGCGAGCAACTCGCCCGGCTCGACCGACTGCCCGGGGCGGAACTGCACCGCCAGCAGGATCTCTTCTTCGCCCAGGTCCGCCGGCACGCCGATGGCCGCCGCTTCCTCGACTGCGGGGTGCTCGCCGAAGATCCGGTCGAGCTCGGCACCGGACACGTTCTCGCCCTTGCAGCGGATCACGTCCTTCTTGCGCGCGACGAACACGTAGTAGCCATCGCTGTCCTGGCGCACCAGGTCGCCGGTGGCGAACCACCCGTCGCGGAACGCGGCCTCGGTCTGCACGGCGTCGCGGTAGTAGCCCTGCATCAGCGTCGGGGTGCGGATCAGCAGTTCGCCCGCGGCGCCGGGTGCCACGTCGTGGCCGTCGTCATCGACGATGCGCGCCTCGGGCACCGGCACGGCCGGGTCCGGGTGCGGCGAGATCAGGCCCATGGTGCCGAGCTTGTGCGGGCCGTTGAACGGATTGGCGATGACGCCGGGGATTTCCGTCATGCCGTAGCACTCGATCAGGCGCGGCACGTGGAATTCCTGCTTCATCACCCGCACCATCTCCTGGGTCTGCGGCGCAATGAACATCTTGGTAATGCGATGGCCCGGCACGAATTCCGCGCGCGGGCGCCGCGCCAGGATGCTGCCGGCGGCGGCCACCAGGTTGACCTCGGTCGCGCCGCTCTCGGCCGCGAAGCGCCAGAACGACGACGCCGAGAAACGGCGCATCAGCACCAGGCAGCCGCCGCAGGCCAGCGCCCCGCCCACCGAATACATCAACGCATTGATATGGAACAGCGGCATCACGCACATCACGCGCTCGTCCGGCTGCAAGTGCAGGCGGCCGACAAAGGCCTCGGCGGTCAGCACGTAGCCGCGATGGCTGTGCATGGCGCCCTTGGGAAAGCCGGTGGTGCCTGAGGTGTAGATGATCAGGGCGGTGCTGCGGTCGCTGTCGACGCCCGGGGCTGCGTTGGCCGGCTGCGCCGCATGCGCCGCGATCGATGCGGCCAGCGTCGGCACGCCGTGATCGCCATCCTCGTTGGCGCGCAGCCAGACGTCACCGCCCAGGTCCGCGGCCACGGCGGCGCCGGTCGCCAGCGTGCCGGGCGCGCACACCAGGCCGCACACCTGCGCGTGCCGGAATACGTACAGCGCCTCGTCGAGCCGGTACTCGGGATTGGCCGGCACCATGGTCGCGCCGATACGGGCCAGCGCGAACATCAGCACCACGGTGGACGGATGGTTGGTCGAGAGCACGCCGACACGGTCGCCGGGTCCGACTTGCATCGCCTGCGCCAGCCAGTCCGCGGTGAGGCCGATCCGTTGGTCGAGCTGGCGATAGCTCCAGGTCTCGCCCTCGAACACAAGCGCCGGCTTGTCCGGGTGCGCCGCCACGCGGGCGGCAAGGAAGCCGGTGAGCGTGGCATCGTGGGCGCGGTACTGCCTGAGCACATCGAGCGGCGCCACCAGCGCGTCGCCGGCAGGGAGTACGGGCGGCTTCATGATGCTTGCGCCGGCGCGGCGCTGTAAGTGATGGCGTGTTCGGCGGCGTCGGCCAGGATAAAGCCGATGGGTTGCGCGCGCTCTTCCTGCAGGTGGGCGATCAGGCTCGCCACGCGGGCCAGCATCGGTACGCCCTTGAGCGCGCTGGCGGGATAGCCGGCATCGAGCAGCACCGCGGGGATCGCGCCCGACACATTGAGCGGCAAGGCCTTGCTGTAGTGCTCGGGGACCGCCGCGGCCACCGCCTCGAGCGCGGCGACGTGGTCGCCCGCGATGCCGAGTTCACGCGCGAATGCCAGCAGGCGGTGCGCGCGCGGATCGCCCTGCTTGTGCGTGGGGTGGCCGAAGCCCGGCAGCGGCTGTCGCGCCTGCCGCAAGGCCCGCACCACCGCGTGCGCGCTGTCTGCCAGCGTGCCGGCGTCCCGGCCGGCCAGCACTTGCGCCAGCATCTGCCCGGCGGTTTCCGAGGCCCCCAGGATCACCGAGCCGCAGCCCAGCACGCCCGCGGCCACCGCGCCCTGCAGGGCGTCGGGGGCGGCGGCGAGCGTCATGCGCGCGGCCTGCACCGACGGCACCAGTCCGTGTTCGGCAATGGCGACCAGGCAGGCATCGGTGATGGCCACCAGCTTTTCGTCCGGCTGGCGGCCGGTAAGCAGGAACAGAAAGTAGGCCGTAAAGCCGATCTTGCCGATCAGTTCCTGGCTGAGATCCTTGCCATGCACCGACACCCCGTGGAGTTCCACATGGGCAATGGCGGTGTGGCCGGTGCGTTTGGCATCCGTCACGTTGTCTCCTATTTTTGCGCTACGCGCAATCTAATGCGTTATACGAATTATTCTAGGGCGTGCCACAGTGCATTGCAAGGTCGGGAATACCTGCACCGGGAGCCAGCCGGCACTGCGCCAGGCGCAGCGCCGGCACATCATCAGGCACGGTCCGACGGATCGGTCTCGCCGATCCGGGCGAGCGCGCCATCGGTGAAGGGATCGACCTCGCGTACCGCGCCGTCCAGATACGGATCGGCCTTGCGCGCTGCGACCTTGCGGAACTGCTCGTCCACCAGCCGGCCCGGCTGCGAACGCTGCGCCGACCCGGCCGAGGGGATCGAGCCATGTGCCGCACGTGCGCCATCTGTATAGACATCGGGCGACCGCACCGCGGCCTGGGCCGCCGAAGCCATCACCAGCACCACTGCTGCGCCAAACATTGCCGTTTTCATCACTTGCTCCTGTTAAGCATCGAAGAGAAGAGCGCCGGTTCTGGCCGGGGTCTGGGGTCCAGCCCTTCAGCGCGTCGCCCATGGTGGCAAATATAATTAAAACCGTACCGTATGGTATTCTTAAATTCGAAATGAGTCGTTCTGATTTATTGAAGCCATGAGCTTGTCACATGGGGAAACGCAGCAGCCTGCCGGCTTTTGGTAGACTGCGCAGGGCCCCCGGCATGGGGTGCGCCGCCACGCCTGCACCAGATGAACTCTCCAGAAAGCGCTTCCCCCCCTGTGGTCCACCACCCGCCCGTGCGCATCACGCGCCGCGGCGAAGAGAAACGCGCGCTGATCCTGAGCACCGCCGCGGACATGTTCCTGGAACATGGCTATGACGGCGTCAGCCTGGATGACATCGTCAAGGCGTGCGGCGGCTCCAAGACCAACGTGTACAGCTATTTCGGCGGCAAGGACGGACTCTTCGTCGCGGTGGTGGAGCGGCTATGCGACCGCTTCCTGGAGAAGACAGAGAAAGGACTGGACCTGTCGCGCTGCAACGCCGCGCAGGGCCTGCACAGGATTGCGCACAGCTTCCTGCATTCGCTGCTGGAAGAACGGCACCTGGCGTTCCTGCGGCTGATCTTTGCGGAGTCGCGGCGCTTTCCGGCGCTGGGCAATGCCTGGTACACGCGCGGCCCGGAGGCAACGTGCGCCTATATCGCGGCCTTCCTGTCCGCGCAGCAGGCCAACGGCATCCGTCTTGCGGCAAGTCCCGAGGCCAGCGCCCGGCTCTTCCACGGCATGGTGCTGGCCAGCGTGCTGCACCGGACGCTGGCAACCGGCATGCGGCCGGACGAAAGCGAGACCGGTGCGCTGATCAACAACGCCATCGCCGTGATCGTGCCGCAGGACTGAAATCGCAGCGCGGATCGCTCATCGCGCCGGGATGTCCGAGATGCCTTGAATGCGCGATCCTCTGGCACAAGGCATCTGATGGGCCAGAAAA
This sequence comes from Cupriavidus sp. FW305-26, assembly GCF_058787975.1. NCBI lineage: Bacteria > Pseudomonadati > Pseudomonadota > Betaproteobacteria > Burkholderiales > Burkholderiaceae > Cupriavidus > Cupriavidus sp. FW305-26. Next base: position 12,483 of record NZ_JBYTAH010000040.1, on the reverse strand, counting down.
ACAAAAACCCCGGAAGACCGCGATCTTCCGGGGTTTCGCCGCCATGACTGGCGGAGACGGAGGGATTCGAACCCTCGATCCAGGTTTTGGCCCGGATGCTCCCTTAGCAGGGGAGTGCCTTCGACCTCTCGGCCACGTCTCCCAAACTTGCGTTGTGTGAGGGAGCCACACAACGAAGCGCGTATTCTAGCGGCGCCGCACGTGTTGGTCAACGAAAAATCGATCACTCAACACAAAAATCGCGGCCCCGCCAGAAGTGTTCACGAACGGATCACGCCTGTTCCAGTTCGAAGGCCTTGTGCAGCGCGCGCACGGCCAGTTCCATGTACTTCTCGTCGATCAGCACCGAGATCTTGATTTCCGAGGTGGAGATCATCTGGATGTTGATGCCCTCCTCCGACAGGGTGCGGAACATCTTGCTGGCGATGCCCACGTGCGAGCGCATGCCCACGCCCACCACCGACACCTTCGATACCTTCGGGTCGCCCGACACGCTGCCGGCGCCGATATGCGACTTCACGCCGTCGTTCAGGATGGCCAGCGCGCGCTGGTACTCGCCGCGCGGCACGGTGAAGGTGAAGTCGGTCTTGCCGTCGACGGACTGGTTCTGGATGATCATGTCGACGTCGATGTTGGCGTCGGCGACCGGGCCCAGGATCTGGTAGGCGATGCCCGGCTTGTCCGGCACGCCCAGAACGGTGATCTTGGCTTCGTCACGGGCAAAGGCAATGCCGGAGATGACGGCTGCTTCCATGGTGGAGTCTTCCTCAAAAGTGATCAGCGTGCCCGAGTGCATTTCCTGCTCGAGCGGCATAAGCGGGTCGGTCAGCGACGACAGCACGCGAGTCTTCACGCGGTACTTGCCGGCGAACTCCACGGAGCGGATCTGCAGCACCTTGGAGCCGAGGCTGGCCATTTCCAGCATTTCTTCGAAGGTGATCTGGTCCAGGCGGCGGGCGTCTTCGACCACGCGCGGGTCGGTGGTGTACACGCCGTCGACGTCGGTGTAGATCAGGCACTCGTCGGCTTCGATCGCGGCGGCGATGGCCACGGCCGAGGTGTCCGAGCCGCCACGGCCGAGGGTGGTGATGTTGCCGTCGTCGTCGATGCCCTGGAAGCCGGTGATCACGACCACGCGGCCGGCGTCGAGGTCGGCCAGGATGCGCTCGTCGTCGATCGATTCGATACGGGCCTTGGTATAGGCCGAGTCGGTCTTCACCGGCACTTGCCAGCCGGTGTAGCTGACCGCGTCAATGTCTTCGCCGTGCAGCGCGATGGCCAGCAGTGCCACGCTGGCCTGTTCGCCGGTCGAGGCGAGCATGTCCAGCTCACGCGGATTGGGCTGCGGCGAAATTTCCTTGGCGAGTCCCAACAGGCGATTGGTCTCGCCCGACATGGCCGAAGGCACCACGACTACGCGGTGACCGGCGCGGTGCCATTTGGCCACGCGCTTGGCGACATTCTTGATGCGTTCCGTGGAACCCATCGAAGTGCCGCCGTATTTGTGAACGATGAGAGCCATCTTCTTGTCGACGCCAGCGATTATGCAAAGCCCTTGAAAATACACGAACAAGCCCTGTCAGGCAAGGCGGGAGCGGGATTCGGCTGCAGATCGGAAGTGATGCCGACGGCGATCCGGCCGCTTCAGTGCGGCGGCATCGCCACTGCCGGCGGCCGCGGATGCCACTCGACGCGCCAGCGCGGCGCCGCCGGGGCGTCCGGCCAGCGGCGGTGCATGCCGAGGCCGGCGGCCAGCACCAGGGTATCGCCAGACCACAGCAGCGGCAGCCAGGCGCGGCGCCAGGCCGGGATGCCGGCTTCCTGGCAGGCTTGCTTCAGGGCCCGGGCCGGACCGCCCGGGCGCAGCACGATACGCTCGCCGCCACTGCGGGCGGCCAGGCGCAAGGGCTGGCGCAGCGCCGCTTCGGGCACGCCGAAGGTGTCATCGCGGAAGAAATGGAGTTCGCCGCGCCAGCCGGGCACGACGATACGGGCCTCGCCGCGCCAGTCCAGCATCACGGGTGCCGGCGCGGCAATCGGTGGCGGCGTGCAGGCCAGCACGCGGTCGCGGAAGCGGCGCAGGACCAGCCCTTCATGCGCGATCGCGGGCTCGCCGCCAGCGTGGGCGACCAGTTGCTCGCGCATCGCCGCCAGCCTGGCGGTGGACGGCGCGCGCACGCCGAGGTCGCGCAGCCAGAAGCGCAGCACGGCATCGGCATGTGCCACGGGCAAGGCGCGCAGCCCTCCCAGGTCGAGTTCGGCAAGCGTGTCGGCATCGCGGCCGGGGCGTGCCAGCGCCGCCAGCGAGGCGGCTGCCAGTTCATCGATCAGTGCGCCTGCCTGGGCGAAATGCGCTGCCGCCTGCACCACGTTGGCCGACAACGCCGGAAAGGCCGCGACCAGCGCCGGCAGGTGCGCGCGCAAGGCATTGCGCGCATAGCGCTCATCGGCATTGGACGGGTCGTCGACCCATTGCAGCGCGTTGGCCGCGCAGTAGGCCTCGATCTCGGCGCGGGCCACATCCAGCCAGGGGCGCAGCAGCGTCACGCCGCTGCGCTCGTCGAGCGGGCGCAGCCCTGGCATGCCGGCCATGCCGGCCACGCCGGCGCCGCGGAACAGCCGCAGCAGCACGGTCTCAACCTGGTCGTCCTGGTGGTGGGCAAACAGCAGCAGGCGCGCGCCGCTATCGGCGCACATCGCCGCCAGCGCGGCGTAGCGCGCGCGGCGCGCGGCCGCTTCCACGCCCTCGCCCACTTCGGGCTGCACCGACACCCGCCGCACGAAATAGCCGACCTGCCACTGCGCGCACAGCGCGGCGCAGAAGCGGTCCCAGTCGTCCGCATCCGCCTGCAGGCCGTGGTGGACATGCAGCGCCACCACGCGCGCGCCAACGCCCCACTCCGCCGCGGCCGCACGGGCGGCATGCAGCAGCGCGACCGAATCGCGTCCGCCCGACAGGGCCACCGCGATCGTCGCCGCGCCCGTGCCGCCGCCAGAAACAACAAAGGCCGCACCGGCCTGGAGGGCCTGTGCGACCTTGTCGGTCAGCCGGGCGGACGGGTCAGTCCTGGGTGCCGGTTTCCTTGAACTTGCCATAGGCGAGCAGGCGCTCGTAGCGGCGGGCCTGCAGCTCCTTCACGCTCATGCCCTGGAACTGGCGCAGCGACTCGGCCAGCGAGCGCTTGAGCATCGCCGCCATGCCCTTGTAGTCACGGTGCGCGCCGCCCAGCGGCTCGCTCACGATCTTGTCGATCAGGCCCAGCGCTTTCAGGCGGTGCGCGGTCAGGCCCAGCGCCTCGGCGGCTTCCGGTGCCTTCTCGGCGGTCTTCCACAGGATCGAGGCGCAGCCCTCCGGCGAGATCACCGCGTAGGTGGCGAACTGCAGCATCTGCACCACGTCGCCCACGGCAATCGCCAGCGCGCCGCCCGAACCGCCTTCACCGATGATGGTGGCGATCAGGGGCACCTTCAGGCCGGCCATCACGTACAGGTTGTGGCCGATGGCTTCGGACTGGCCGCGCTCTTCGGCGTCGATGCCGGGGAATGCGCCCGGGGTGTCGACGAAGGTGAAGATCGGCAGGCCGAACTTGTCCGCCAGCTCCATCAGGCGCTTGGCCTTGCGGTAGCCCTCGGGCTTGGGCATGCCGAAATTGCGCATGGCGCGCTCTTTCGTATCACGGCCCTTCTGGTGGCCGATGACCATGCACGCCTGGCCGTTGAAGCGCGCCAGGCCGCCGATGATCGAAAGATCGTCGGCAAAGGTGCGGTCGCCGTGCAGCTCGTGGAAATCGGTAAAGATCTCGCGCACGTAGTCCAGCGTATAGGGACGCTGGGGGTGGCGGGCGATTTGCGCAACCTGCCACGGGGTCAGGTTGGCGTAGATGTCTTTGGTCAGCTGCTGGCTCTTGCCAGCCAGCCGCGAAATCTCTTCGGAAATATCAACAGCCGAATCGTCCTGCACAAAGCGCAGTTCTTCGATCTTTGCCTCGAGTTCGGCAATGGGCTGCTCAAAATCCAGGAAGGTGGTTTTCATAAAATCACACGTACCTGTCTGTGAAGGGGCGCATTCTACCGGAATTTGGTCGCTATCTTAGCGCCTGCCAGATAGCCCGGACTGCACCTGCCACTAAATTTTCTTGCTGCAATGCCTAATACGTCACTGGGAGCGGGTCAAGACTGCGCCACATATACCACGTGGCCACGGTTCGCCAGGGCTCCCAGTTGGCCGCCACCTCGCGCGCCTCGCTGCGCGTGACCGGCTCGCCGCTGAAGTAATTGGCGGAGATCGCGTTGATCAGGCCGATGTCATCGAGGGGCAGCACGTTGGGCCGCATCAGGTTGAACATCAGGAACATCTCGGCGGTCCAGCGGCCGATGCCGCGTATCTGCGTCAGCTCCGCAATTACCGCTTCGTCGTCCATCTGCGCCCATTCGCCGACATGCACCGTGCCCGCCTTGAAATGGTCGGCCAGGTCGACCAGGTATTCCCCCTTGCGCTTCGACAGGCCGCAACCGGCCAGCTTCTCGGGACCGGCGCGCAGGAACTGTGCCGGGGTCAGCCTGGGGCACAGGGCATGCAGCCGCTCCCACACCGACTGTGCCGCCTTGACCGAGATCTGCTGGCCCACCACCGCGCGCGCCAGCGTGACGAACGGATCCCCGCGCGACACCAGGTGCGCCGGGCCGTAGGTCGGAATCATCTTGCGCAGGATGCGGTCGCGCTTCATCAGGTCGGCGCAGGCCTCGTCCCAGTAGGCGGGGCGCACCGCGTCGATGACGGTTTCGACCGGCAGCGGCACCGCATCCGCTTCGGGCAGCACGGCCTTGGCGTTGCGCGTATCCCTGGCCGTGTCCTTGCCGTCAGGCAGCGGCGCCTCCTTGGCGCCAGCCTTGCCCGGGCGCGGACCGGCCGCCTTCACCCGGCCCCTCGTGGCGGGAGGCGTGGCGATGGCGGGCTTGCGCGCGGCAGCGTTCAAGCACGCCTCCACTCGGTGGCACCGCCCGGCTTGTCTTCCAGCACGATGCCAGCTTCCAGCAGTTGCGCACGGATGCGGTCCGCTTCGGCAAAGTTGCGCTCCACCTTGGCGGTCTTGCGCGCGGCGATCAGGGTCTCGATCTGTTCCGGCGAGATGCCGTCGTCGGACCTGCCGCCTTGCAGGAAGGTATGCGGATCGCGCTCGAGCAGGCCCAGCGTGCCTGCCAGCCCCTTGAGCTGGCGCGCAGCCGCGGTCGAGCCGGTGCGGTTGATCTCGCTGGCCAGATCGAACAGTACCGACATCGCAATCGGCGTGTTGAAGTCGTCGCCCATGGCCTCGGCAAAGCGCCTGGCGTGCGGCTCGTCCCAGTCCACCGCGCAGCCGCCCGGCTGGCTGTCCTTGAGCGCCGTGTACAGGCGTGTCAGGGCGTGACGCGCATCGTCCAGGTGCGCGTCGCTGTAGTTCAGCGGGCTGCGGTAGTGCGCGCGCAGGATGAAGAAGCGCACGACCTCGGCGTCGTACGACTTCAGGACCTCGCGGATGGTGAAGAAATTGCCAAGCGACTTGGACATTTTTTCGTCGTTGATGCGCACGAAGCCGTTGTGCATCCACATGTTGACGAAGGGCTTGCCGCTGGCGCCTTCAGACTGCGCAATCTCGTTCTCGTGGTGCGGGAACTGCAGGTCTGCCCCGCCGCCATGGATGTCGAAATGCTCGCCCAGCAGCGTGCAGCTCATGGCGGAGCATTCAATGTGCCAGCCCGGGCGGCCGGCGCCCCACTTCGAGTCCCACTTGCTCTCGGGCGGCTCGCTGGCCTTGGCGGACTTCCAAAGCACGAAGTCGAGCGGATCCTGCTTGGCGTCGTTGGCGCTGACACGCTCGCCGGCGCGCAGGTCTTCCAGCGACTTGCCCGAGAGCTTGCCGTAGCCGGCGAACTTGCGCACCGAATAGTTCACGTCGCCGTCGCTGGCCTGGTAGGCCAGGCCCTTGGCTTCCAGCTTGCCGATCATGTCGAGCATCTGCGGCACGTAGTCGGTGGCGCGCGGCTCGTGGTCGGGGCGGATCACGCCCAGCGCGGCGGCATCCTCGTGCATGTACTGGATGAAGCGCGTGGTCAGCTCGCCGATGGTCTCGCCGTTCTCGGCCGCGCGGCGGATGATCTTGTCGTCGATGTCGGTGATGTTCTGCACATACGTCACCTCGTAGCCGGCGGCACGCAGCCAGCGGTGCACCATGTCGAACACCACCATCACGCGAGCGTGGCCAACGTGACAATAGTCGTACACCGTCATGCCGCACACATACATGCGGACCTTGCCGGGTTCGATTGGCACGAATGGCTGTTTCTCACGCGCGAGCGTGTTGTAGATGTTCAGAAGCTGCATGAAACGAAGTGAGTGGTGAGAGGAGACTGCCGGGGTTCGCACAGCAGGCAGCACGGGCCGTGGCGCCGGTTGCCCGGCGCCTGGCAGGCCGCCGGCGGCAACGCGGCCACTGGCGCAATTCCGTCGCGCCCCATATCTTACCGGAAGGCGCTGCGCTGGTTGCCTCCGGCACGGCGCCGCCAGCGCCGCGCGAGATGCCGCGCCCGCTGCCCCGATGTCATCGCCTTCGTGCCGGACTTGCCGCTTTGCTAGAATGCCGCGGAGTATAACGGACCTGTCCTCAATGAGCCTGCCGCTGCCCTCCCCGTCTTCTGCCATGTTCGCCGCCCCCGCGCGCCGACGCGGCCATCGCGCCGTACTGCCCCTGCTGGCCCTGGCCGCCGCGCTGGCGGCCCCTGCCTACGCGCAGAACGGCCCGCTGTCGCTGGCCGCGCCGACGACGCCGGTCGGCGGCATCCAGTCGACCGATCCTGGCATGAGCGAGGCCCAGCAGGCGGCCAACGCGCGCCGTTACGACGAAGCCATCAAGGGCTTCGACCGCGTGCTGGCCGCCAACCCGCGCAATGCGCAGGCACGCTTCCAGCGCGCCTGGGCCCTGGCCCAGTCCGGCCGCGAGGACGCCGCCATCCAGGCCTTTGCCGAAATGGCGCAGGAGTTCCCGGAACTGCCCGAGCCCCACAACAACCTGGCGCTGCTCTACGCCAAGCGCGGCGACCTGAAGCGCGCCGAGGCCGAATTGCTGCTGGCCACCGAAGTCAAGCCGGGCTTTGCCATCGGCTATACCAACCTGGGCGACGTCTACCGCCGCCTGGCCGAGCAGGCCTACGCCGAAGCGCTGCGCCGCAATCCGGGCGATACCCGCGCCAGTGCCGGCCTGCGCCAGCTGAACCCTGATGCCGCGGCGCCGGCCAAGCCGGCGGCGCCCGCCGGCACCGGCCGCAAGGCGACGCCAACGCAGCGCCAGGCACCTGCCAGCGCCCCTGCAGCCAACTGACGGCCACTCATCCCAAGGTCCGGGCGCGGCGCGCCCGGACCATGTGCATCATCCAGACATACCGGAGTTCCTTCATGATCCGTTCCCGCCGCATCGTCCTGGCCGGCCTGACCGCAGGCGCCCTGGCACTGTACTCGTTCAGCGCGCTGGCTCAGCAGGCCGCCGAGCGCGTCCAGTTCGTCACCAGTGCCGGCAAGTTCACCGTCGAGCTCTACCCCGAGGCCGCGCCCAGGACCGTCGCGAACTTCCTGGAATATGTGAAGAGCGGCTTCTACAGTGGCACCATCTTCCATCGCGTGATCAATGGCTTCATGGTGCAGGGCGGCGGCTTCGACCGCGACATGAAGGAAAAGCCCACCCGTGCTCCGATCCCGCTGGAAGCCCGCGGCGGCCTGAAGAACAAGGCCGGCACGGTGGCCATGGCACGCACCAGCGACCCCAACTCGGCCACCGCGCAGTTCTTCGTCAATGTGGTGGATAATCCGAATCTCGACTACCCGCAGCCGGACGGCAACGGCTACGCAGTGTTCGGCAAGGTGGTGGAAGGCATGGAGACGATCGACAAGATCAAGAGCGTGCCGACCACGGCCTACGGCCCCATGCGCAATGTGCCGGCCGCGCCGATCGTGATCGAGTCGGCCACCGTCGTCAAATAACACTACCGAACAGAGGAAATCCCATGTCCAAGGTCCAGCTCCACACCAACCAGGGTGTCATCACCATTGAACTCGACGCCGAAAAGGCCCCGAAGTCGGTCGAGAACTTCCTGTCGTACGTGCGCAAGGGCCACTACGACAACACCATCTTCCACCGCGTGATCAAGAACTTCATGATCCAGGGCGGCGGCTTCGAGCCCGGCATGAAGCAAAAGGGCACCGACGCCCCGATCGAGAACGAAGCCGGCAACGGCCTGAAGAACGACCGCTACACCGTGGCCATGGCGCGCACCAACGCCCCGCACTCGGCCACCGCGCAGTTCTTCATCAACGTGGTCGACAACGACTTCCTGAACTTCTCCTCGCCCACGCCGCAGGGCTTCGGCTATGCCGTGTTCGGCAAGGTCGTGGAAGGCACCGACGTGGTCGACCAGATCAAGGGCGTGCGCACCGGCAGCTCGGGCTTCCACCAGGACGTGCCGCTGGAAGACGTGGTGATCGAGAAGGCCGTCATCGTCGAGTAAGCCGATGCCTGACGATTGCGGTTCCGTGCGCATCCACGTGCCGGCATTCCCCTTCCGACACCGCGCATGACCGCAATCTCCCACACGCCGGTGGCCGGTCCCTTCGAGGCACAGGCGCCGGCGTGGTTCATTTCAGACCTGCACCTGACGCCCGGCATGCCCCGCACGCTGGCGGCCTTCGAGCGCACGCTCGAGCGCGCCGCGCAGCACGCGCGCACGCTGTTCATCCTGGGCGACTTCTTTGAATTCTGGATCGGCGACGAAGAAACCGACTCGCCCTTCGCGCAGCGCGTGACCGCAGCCCTGCGCGCACTGGCAGCGCGCGGCGTGGCTGTGTACCTGATGCACGGCAACCGCGACTTCCTGCTGGGCCAGCGCTTCGCCAGCGCTGCCGGTGCCAGCCTGCTGCCCGACCCCGCCGTGATCCACTGTGCCGGCCAGCGCGTGGTGCTGAGCCACGGCGACATGCTGTGCATCGACGACGAACGCTATAACCGCTTCCGCCGCTGGACCCGCAAGCGCTGGGTGCAACGCGTGTTCCTGGCACTGCCGCTGAGCGCGCGTCTGTCGATCGCCCGCAAGCTGCGGGCAGACAGTGAAGGCAACCGCGCCAGGCAGTTGAGCGCGGGAGCGGCCGTTCCGGTGATTTATGGTGACGTGGCGCCCGCGGCCGCGGCCGAGTTGCTCGGCGCCGCCGGTGCGTCGCTGCTGGTGCATGGACACACGCACCGCCCGGCACGGCATGAGGAAGCCGCCGGCGTGCGCTGGGTACTCACTGACTGGGACCTGGACGGCGCCCATCCGCGCGCCGCGGTGCTGCAACTGGATCGCGACGGCTTCCGCCTGTTGCCGCAGACCGACTGAGCGGCAGCGCCGGCCCGGCCCCTTTCCCGCTCACTTCATCAGCCTGCGCAGTTCGCTCGCATCGAAGGGATCGTTTGGCGTATTCTCCAGGTGTTCGCCAAGCCGGTCGAGCGCGGCCAGCACCGCCTCGATGCGGTCGTGCTGGCGCCCCGCATTGTCGATCAGGCTCTTGAGCGCCAGCGACACCGGATCGTCCGCATTGGGCGTGATGCCATAGGCCGAGAACTCCTGCTTGGCACCCTGCTGCGCCGATGGCGCATCCGGCAGGATGATGCGGGCCGGGATGCCCACGGCGGTCGCGCCCGGCGGCACCGGCTTGAGCACCACCGCGTTGGAGCCCACGCGCGCGCCGTCGCCCACCACGAATCCGCCCAGCACCTTGGCGCCCGCGCTCACCACCACGTTGGCGCCCAGCGTGGGGTGCCGCTTCTGGCCCTTGTACAGCGAGGTGCCGCCCAGCGTCACGCCCTGGTAGATGGTGCAGTCATCGCCGATCTCGGCGGTCTCGCCGATCACCACGCCCATGCCGTGGTCGATGAACACGCGCCGGCCCAGCTTGACCGCCGGATGGATTTCGATGCCGGTGAAAAACCGCGCCCAGTGCGAGATCCAACGCCCCAGCCAGTGGAAGCCCGCGTTCCAGCATCGATGCGCAAAGCGGTGGAACACCACGGCATGCAGGCCGGGGTAGCAGGTCAGCACTTCCAGGCGGCTGCGCGCGGCGGGATCGCGCAGCATGATGGTGTCGATATCTTCCTTCAGGCGAGAGAACATCTTGGTCGTGTCGTGTTGCCGCGCCGTGCGCCGCGCCACGCGGGCTGGTGCCCGGGGCAGGGTCGCCGGCGAGGTCAGTGGCCGGTGGGGACGGGATCAGGGAGTGTAAGTGATTTGCCGGGCCCGCTTGGGGTACCGGTGTTTGGCCCCTGATCCGTCAGGGACATTGCGGCGATGCTGCGATCAACATCGCCCGGGCCTGCGCAAACCCGCAGCCGCGGGGCGACAGCACGCGCGCTTGCCGCGCGTGCCTGCCTCGCCCTGCATCGAATCGCTCCGGTTTGCTGCCACTGTCCTTGCTCCTGTCACCGGTCCTTGTGCGGGCCCGGCTGGTTCTGCGCGGCGATCAGCATATGCTTGGCGATGCCGCGCAGGATATTCACTTCCTCGCGCTCCAGGCCGCTGCGTGCCAGCAGCCGGCGCAGCCGGGTCATCAGCCTGCGCGGGTTGGACGGATCGAGAAAACCGATTGCCTCCAGGCCCGTCTGCAGATGGCCGAACATGGCCTCGACCTGCTCGGCCGTGGCCGGCTCACCAGCATAGCCGATATTGGCGCCGGCGTCCGGGGCCGCCTCCAGCAGCGCCAGCCGCATCTCGTAGGCGATGAGCTGCACTGCCTGCGCCAGGTTGAGCGAGGTATAGGCGGGGTTGGCGGGAATATGGGTGACTGCGTTGCAGCGCTCGACCACTTCATTGGGCAGGCCATAGCGCTCGTTGCCGAACACGAAGGCAACGCCGCCGCTGCCGGACAGCGTCTGGCGCGCACGTCCCGCTGCCGCGCGCGGCAGCAGCCGCGGCGGGCCGAATTCGCGGTGGCGCGCGGTCATCGCCACGGTCAGCGCGGCGCCGGCCAGCGCCGCGTCGACCTGATCGACGATGAGCGCGCCTGCCAGCACATCGTCGGCGCCGCTGGCCATGGCGACGGCGTCGGAGTGCCGCAGCACATCCGGCTCGCGTGGCGAGACCAGCACCAGGCTGCCGAAGCCCATGGTCTTGATCGCGCGCGCCACCGAGCCCACGTTGCCCGGGTGGCTGGTTTCGACCAGCACGAAGCGCACGCGGCCAAAAGCGTTGCCGCCGGTATCACCGCTGTTGCCATCGGCAGCGGGCTGGCTCGTATCAATTGCCGGGTTCATATACAATTCGGGGTTCTTCTTTGGCGCGGCGCCAGGTTTTTGCTTGCTCGCGAGACTCTCGCGGCACATTTGCAGCAGAACCGGCGACGCCCGACGTTCTTCTACAATCCGTTGTGTTGTCAGCTGCCCATGAGCGGGCGTGCGGCGCTTTTGCGCCCCGCCGCGTCGTCGTGGCCGGCCTGGAGAGATTCATGCATCCGATGCTCAATATCGCCATCAAGGCGGCCCGCAAGGCGGGATCCATCATCAACCGCGCGTCGCTCGACGTCGATCTGGTGCGCGTCTCGCGCAAGCAACACAACGATTTTGTCACCGAGGTGGACCGCGCCGCCGAAGCCGCGGTGATCGAGATCCTGCGCACGGCCTACCCGGAACACGGCATTCTAGCGGAAGAATCCGGCCAGTCCTGGGCCGAGGGTGAAGACTCCCACGAGTACACCTGGGTCATCGACCCGCTGGACGGCACCACCAACTTTATCCACGGCTTCCCGCAATACGCGGTCTCGATCGCCCAGCTGCACCGCGGCACGCCCGTGCAGGCCGTGGTCTACGACCCGACCCGCGACGAGCTCTTCACCGCCAGCAAGGGCGCCGGCGCCTTCCTGAACAACCGCCGCATCCGCGTTACGCGCCGCGACAAGCTGGCCGACTGCCTGATCGGCACCGGCTTCCCGTTCCGCGACCTGGAAGGCCTGGACGAATACATGGAATTGTTCGCGCTGATGACCCGCAACTGCGCCGGCCTGCGCCGCCCGGGCGCCGCCGCGCTGGACCTGGCCTATGTGGCCTGCGGCCGCCTGGACGGCTTCTTCGAGCGCGGCCTGCAGCCGTGGGACATGGCTGCAGGCATGCTGCTGATCACCGAATCGGGCGGCCTGGTCGGCAACTACGCCGGCGAGCCGCGCCAGATGGAACAGGGCGAAGTGCTGGCCGGCAATCCCAAGGCGTTCGCCCAGATGGTGCGCCTGCTGTCGCCGTTCTCGCTCGACAACGCCAAGCCCGCCGCCTGACACCGGCACATGGCCTGACGGCCAGATCAGCCACACCCCGACGCCCGCCGCACCCCGGCGGGCTTTTTGCATGGTGCGCCCCGCGTGCCACCGCACCCGGCACTGCAGACCTTTCTCATTCCCGAGACGGCCATGATCCTCGTCAAGGTCGCCCCACCCTGCCC
>NZ_JBYTAH010000039.1:0-70921 GCF_058787975.1 Cupriavidus sp. FW305-26 | reverse complement strand
AGAAGTTCATGTCGCTGCGAAGACTTTGCGAGGGTTACGATCCGTCGACGATGGGGACAGTTGTGTATAACCGCATGGGTTAGAACCGGGCAGCCTGGATTGATGATGGCATGGTTGGGCGTGAAATGAACTTTAGGGGAAGGCCAGTTTCACCGCGCGGACGAAGAATCAATGCATAAGCCGCCACAAGCGGGCCCCCGAAAGGCAGTCTGAGCAAGTGGCGGCTCACTCTCTGGAACGAATACGCCATAGATGCTGATTTCACCGGGCATCAAGCTTCTCCGGAGCGCGAGGCGGTCCAGCATGCGGGCCGCAGTTGGGTATGGGATGGGTGCGCGTGCCCATTGCGTTTTCGCCGATATCGCCCCAGCCGCCACACACAAGGCGGCGCGTGGCAACCTGCGTACCGAACGGACGTACCACGAGCGTCCAGGCCAGCGCAAACGCGATGCCCGCGATGCCGGCCACGCTGCTGTTGAAGATGGCACCGCGAAAATCAGCACGCAACAACACGAGATCGCCGAGTGCCACCGGGCCCGCGCCATCAGCCCAGGCCCAGCCCCATCTCACAGAGTGACAAGCCTTCCGTTGGAGGCCGGTGCCTCGCGAGTCAATCGACGTGGTTACCGTTGAAGCACGGCACGGCGACTTTTGCGCGGCAATCGCCCATATGGCAAGAATTTGTTTACGCACAAGCTGCCGGCCGTAATCGGAAATTCCCCGGGGGCGATGGGAACGGCAGTTGCACAACAACGTCTGTGGGGCCAGATCGGCCCAATCGGAGCGCCGCCCCGCTGCCCTGTTCGGTGGCCGCCGACATAGGCAGCCCGTTCATCTGGACCGAGAGCGATCGCGACATCCTTTAGAAAGTCAAGGGTCATGCGGATGTTCAGCCCTATGCAATCGCAGCTGCAGGAATGGACTGCTGCATGGAATGTTGCGAGACGCCAGAGGCGGCGGAAACCTTGGCGGACTCGATCAGCCTGAGGTTAAGCGGTAGCGATTGTGGTGAGCGATGTGGGAATGTGCTCAGCACAAACTCAGGATCTCGCGAGCCTGGGCTGCAGTCGCGACGGGGCGACCATATTCCTCGCACAGCTCGGCGACCTGGCGCACAAGCGCCGCGTTGGACGGGGCGAGCGTATGCTTGTCCATCCGCACATTGTCCTCGAGCCCGGTGCGGCAGTGGCCCCCTAGTTCGAGAGACCAGCGAGCCATCGTCAGTTGATCTCGACCGATGCCTGCGCCGGTCCACGTCGCGTCGGGCGAAAGGCGCTTGAGGGTACGAACGTAGAATTCAAGCACTTCGCGATCGACAGGCATTGCGTTCTTGATGCCCATCACAAATTGGATATGCAGGGGACCCACGATCGCGCCCGCTGCCTGCATAGCCGCGGCCTGGAAGATCATCGACAGGTCAAACGCCTCGACTTCGGGCTTAATGCCGTAGGTTTTCATTTCGGCGGCGAGCCAGTCGACCAGGTCCGGAGCATTGTCATAGACCCGGGTCGGGAAGTTGACGGAGCCGGTGGCCAGGCCCCCCGCGTCAGAATGGTTGTCGCCCCGATAGAATCAAAACCCCGGGGGCGAGGATGAAGGACGAGAGTGGCCAGGTACGGAAAAGAATTCAAGGACAGGGCTGTGGCGCGCATGCTGCCGCCCGAGAGCGCATCGCCGGAAGACGTTGGGCGCGAGATTGGCGTGGGTGTGGATACGCTTGAGCGTTGGCGCAGTGAGTCGCTGTCCAAGCCCGCTCGCGAGCGGGCTTGGACAGCGCCCGCCCGGTTCGACGCGGTGCTGACCACCGCCGCCATGGACGAGGCAGCCAAGAGCGCCTGGTGTCGTGCCAACGGGGTGTATCTGCAGGATCTGGTCAACTGGCGGCAGAGCGCGACGCAGGCGCTGGCCGAGCCGGATGAGGCGCGCGCCAGCCCAAGCCAGACCAAGCAGGACCGGCGCCGCATCAAGGAACTCGAGCGCGATCTGCGCCGCAAGAATGCGGCGCTGGCCGAGACGGCGGCCTTGCTGGTGCTCTCAAAAAAACTCGAGGCGATCTTCCACAAGGGCGAGGACGAATGATCGGCCTCGAAGATCGCCAATTCGTGGCCCAGAACATCCGCGTGGCGCACACCGATGGCGCTCGGTTGCGCCTGGCGTGCGAGACCGCCGGCATCGACCTGCGCACGCTGCAGCGCTGGAAGGCCGGGGAAGGCCTCACATCGGGCGATCGCAGGCCGGACGCAGCGCGTCCGGCACCTGCCCATGCCTTGAGCCCGGCCGAGCGCGCCACGCTGTTGAGCGTAGCCAACGAGGCGCGCTTCGCCGATATGCCGCCAGCGCGCATCGTGCCCATGCTGGCCGACGAAGGTGTGTACATTGCCAGCGAGTCGAGCTTTGCTCGCGTGCTGCGTGAACACGGCCAGACCGAGCACCGCGGTCGAGCCAAGGCCCCCAAGGTCATCCGGCCGCCGACCACGCACATCGCCACGGCGCCGCGCCAGGTCTGGTGCTGGGATATGACCTACCTGCCGGCCACCGTGACCGGGCAATGGTTCCACCTGTATCTGATTCTGGACCTCTACAGCCGCAAGATCGTGGGCTGGGAAGTGCACGACAGCGACGACTCGCTGCACGCCGCCCATCTGGTGCGCCGCACGGCGCTGGCCGAGGGCATCGCCACCATGCCCGTCAAGCCGGTGCTGCACGGCGACAACGGCGCCACGCTCAAGGCCACGACCGTGCTGGCCATGCTGTACTGGCTGGGTGTGAAGCCCTCGTACTCCAGGCCGCGCGTGAGCGACGACAACGCCTATGCAGAGTCGCTGTTCCGAACCGCCAAGTATCGGCCAGAGTTCCCTGTCAATGGCTTCGTCGATCTGGACGCAGCCCGGGCCTGGGCGACCCACTTCGTGCGTTGGTACAACGTTGACCACCGCCATAGCGGCATCCGCTATGTCAGCCCATCGCAGCGGCACGTCGGCGATGACCGGAAGATCCTCGCGGCTCGGCATGCAGTCTACCTTCTGGCCCGCGAACGCAACCCGGCGCGCTGGTCAGGCAGCACGCGTAACTGGACGCCCGTCGGCGCCGTGACGCTTAACCCTGAACGGGACTCGGTGGTGGCCATGGCATCACAGACCGAAGAAATACAGCCGTTGGCTGCATGACTGAGGCGACAACTACCTTGACGCGCGCCGCAGGGATGCCATGTCCGGCCGCAGGGACAGCATGGCACCTCGCTCATTGCCGGCCCCAGAGCGGCCCCCGGTGGACACCTGGGTGATCATGCCCGGCGCGTACTTGCGAATGCCCTCCAGCACCAGGGCGAAACGATCGGGATTTGACGTGGGAGTTTCGTCATCGTTGCGTACGTGAAGATGGACCAGGGTCGCCCCGGCTTCGAATGCCGCCTGGGTCGACTCCACCTGCTCGCTCACTGTGATGGGTACAGCCGGATTGTCTATTTTGCGCGGCAGTGATCCCGTGATCGCAACAGAAATAATGCAAGGCTTGCTCATGATTGATTTCAGTAAATTGGGTAGGATGGGCGTGGCATACTCTTTGCACCTCCAGGGTCACCGATAAGGCGACCTCTGCGCTGGCTTGGCGCCGTCTTCGTTTGTATTGGTCGGCAATTTGCACGCATCGTGTGCGGGCAGCCTGGCTTCGTCCAATACTGATTGGGTCTGCGATGGCAGGCTTTTCGTCTCCGCGAGAGCCTGCCCTTTTTCTCCCAGGCCCGAATCGCCAAGAAGATAGGCGTCGCACATCCTGGCTGTCCTATCTCAGGATTTTCGGTGTTGGGCGCGTAGAACGACCGTCCGTTCCGAATCCTCTTCGCCCTGGCTCGACCTGCTGTCGATCACCGATGCCGACCGCTTATGGTCAATCAGGAGCACAGCCAGCACTGCTATGACACCAGGCACTGCCATTGCAGCGAAATTCTGCTGGAGCGGAAGGGACATGCTTACCAGCACGCCGATGACAATGGGCGCGAGGATTGCGCCGCTTCTGCCGACACCGGAGGCCCAGCCAATGCCCGTGCCCCGGACGGTGGCTGGGTAGAACTGCCCTGCATAGGCGTACGTCACAATTTGCGTGCCGATCGTGGATGCTCCGGCGAGCGCAACCACGACGAACAAGGCCTCGGTCGGCATCTTGTAGCCAAGCAGCGTGATCGATATCGCGGCGAGTGCGTACATGCCAACCAGCACGTATTTGATATTGAACTTGTCTGCCAGCCAACCACCTCCGATTGCGCCGGCCATCGCGCCAAAGTTCAACACCAGCACGAACGTCAGTGCCGAGCCGAGGCTATAGCCCGCGCCAGCCATGAGTTTCGTGAGCCAGGAACTCAATGCATAGACCATGAACAGGCACATGAAGAAGGCGACCCATAGCATCGCGGTGCTGAATCCGCGGCCATCACGGAACAGCATGCTGATGGGAGCGCTGGATCCTTTCTCGGCCTGCGGCAAGTCGAACCGGTCTGTCGTCTGAGCGCGGTAGGTGGGCTCCATCTGGGCCAGTACCGCTTTGAGAGTGTCCAGACGATTGCGTTGGATCAGGAAGGGCAGTGACTCCGGCATCAGCTTCAACACAGCAGGGATGATAAGTACGGGAACGCTCGCAGCCAGGAATACCGATTGCCAACCGTACGTCTCGATCAGTGATTTGCCCAGGATTGCGGCGAGAATCCCGCCTACGGAATACCCGCTAAACATCAGCGTGACCATGGTTCCGCGGATCTTGCGCGGCGAGAACTCTGTCATCTGAGCGACGACATTGGGCATCACACCGCCGATGCCCAATCCGGCAAGGAACCGGGTAATGCTGAACGTGACCGGATCATGCGTCATTCCCGCCGCAGCAGTAAAGACGCTGAAGAGCGCAATACAGACTGCAATGGCTTTGGGCCGGCCAATGCGATCGGCAATCGTACCCATGATGACGGCGCCGAACATCATGCCGAACAGCGCGGAACTGACCATGAAGCCGGCGCGGGTCGCGTCGACGCCCATGTCTTTCATGATGGATGGGAGCGCAATGCCCACGACGGCAAGGTCATAGCCGTCAAAGATGATGATGAGCGCGCACCAGAACAACAGGCCAGCGTGGAATCTGTTGAAGCGCGCATCGTCGGCGAGCTTGTGAACGTCAATGTGACGCATGCTTTGTCTCCTCCATTGTTTTAGGAATGGTCGCGGCGTTCTCCGCGGCAACTGCGGTTCACGCGCGCGCCTCCAGGTCTCTGAGCCTGAAGAGTTGGATCTTGCTGTTGCCGTCTTGGGCAGGGTGGGCAGGAATAGGATGGTGCGCGGATAGTTGCAGGCCGAGGCGGCCCTCTACGAAGGCCCTCAGCTCGCCATCGCGTCACGACCCATCTGGTCAGGGACGCTCACAGCGCTCCTGACCTTCACAGCAGGCGCGTAACGAATCTCTTTGTGGACCGCCTCCATCCCGGCTGGGACAATAGCTCTCCGTTAGCTCGCCGTCCGGTTTCCTATCGCCGCTTCTTCGACGCGTTCTAGCCGTTGTCGCCGCCCGCAACCGGGAGTACAGCGCCTGTGATGTAGCCTGCTTCGTCAGATGCAAGGAAAAGAATCGGCGCGATTTGTTCGTCGAGCGTGCCGTAGCGTTTGAAGAAGGTCGATTCAGCAACCTGCGTCACCGCCTCGCTCATCCAGGCCTGCTCTTGCTCGCTATCTCCAGCCGCGTTGCGAGGCACGCGCCGGGGAGGCGCCTCGGTTCCACCCGGTGCCGCAGCGACCACGCGGATGTTGTGTTCGCCATACTCCATCGCAAGCGACTGCGTTAACGCGTTGACGCCGCCCTTTGCAGCCGAATACGGCACGCGGCGGATGCCGCGCGTTGCATTCGAGGAAACGTTGACGATGGTTCCGCGTCCTTGAGCGAGCATGTGCGGAAGGACCGCGTGGCAGCCGTACAAGGTCGGCATGAGCGAGCGGCGGATTTCCGCATCAATTTGAGCCGGTTCGAACTCAGCATAAGGCCGCATGCGAATGGCTCCGCCCACGCCGTTGACCAGAATGTCAATTCGACCAAACTTCGCCACAGCGAATGCCATCGTGGAGGCTGCACCTCCATAAGTCTCGAGGTCGGCAATGAAGCCGGCAGTGTCGGCCCCCACTGCTTCCGCTGCGACCTCGGAGACGAAGTCGGCGCGGTCGACAAACAGAACCTTCGCACCTTCAGCCGCAGCGCGTAGAGCGACGCCGCGTCCGATACCTTGGGCGGCACCGGTGACCACCATCACCTTGCCTTCGAATCGCTTGGCGCTCATGGGGTCACCGGGGCTGCGTTGGGCGTGAACTTCTCGTAATGGAAGCTGTTGGGCTTCACGCCGTTGTCGTCGAAATACTTGCGCACCGCGTCGACCATCGGCGGCGGTCCGCACAGGTACACGTCAACATCACCATCGTTCAGACATTCCGCCGGCATATGCTGGGTCACCCAGCCCTTGCGGGGATGGCTCGATTCCGCCTCCGCGACCACTGTGCTGAACGTAAAGTTCGGCAACTTCGCGGCGTACGCCTGGATCGCCTCAACCTGGACCAGGTCGAGGTCTCGTGTCACGCCGTAGATGAGATGCACCTTCTGCTCCGAGTTCGCGCGAACCAGAACTTCCAGCATTGACAGGAAGGGAGCCAAGCCCGTGCCGCCAGCCAGGAACAACAAGGGACGCTCCACTGCCCGGAGGTAGAAGCTGCCCAAGGGGCCCGTCAGTTGCACCTTGTGGCCTGGCTGCGCCGATTCGAGCCAGGTACTCATCACGCCGCCAGGGATTTTCTTGATCAGGAAGCTGATTTTCGATGCGCCCGGCGCGGACGAAAATGAGTACGAGCGATGCTTTCCGCTGCCGGGGACGTCGATGTTCACATACTGGCCGGCGAGGAAGACCGGAGGGATGCTGTCCACGTCCAATTCAAGGACCACCGCCGCATCATTGTGCTGTTCGACTTTCGTGACCGTCGCAGCGAACTTGTTTTGCTCGGTTTTGCACACCGTCGACGATGCCGGAACTGCGATGACGCAGTCACTCTGCGGCACCATCTGGCACGTGAGCACGAGACCGCCAGCTTTCTCGTCGTCGCTCAACGCGTCCTCAATGTAGTCATCGCCCAAGTCGTAGCTGCCACTCTCGGCGCGGCACTTGCAGGTGCCACACACGCCGTCGGAGCAATCCATCGGCAGATTAATCTTGGCGCGAAAAGCGGCATCGAGAACCTTTTCGCCGGCCTTGCATTCGACAAAGCGGGTCACGCCGTCTTCAAAGTTTAGTGCGATGTTGTAGCTGGACATGTTACCTCCTGCGTCCTTTCTCATTCCAACCGGTGGCATCAGACGTGGTAGACGTCCAGCACTTGGCGGATATAGTCATTCTTGAGCGCAATCTTCTTGCTCGAGATCAGCAAGCGGTCGTCAACTTTGCGGAGGGTGACGTAGGCGGTGCCGAAATACTGGTCCGTGACCTTGTAGCGATGGCTCAACGTGTTGAAGTTGTATCGAACGTCGACTTCGTTATCCCGCTCCGCCAGCACTTCGACATTGGTGACGTTGTGGCTGGTGCGCGGTTCCGGCATCGACGCGCTGCTGCGCTCGGTTCTGATACGGAACACCCGGTCTTCCAGGCCGCCGCGGTCCGCGTAGTACATCAGAGAAATTTCGCTTTGCGGGTCTTCGGTAAGCTTGTCATCGTCATCCCAGGCAGGCATCCAGTAGGTGACGTCTGCTGTGTAGCAGGCCAACCACTCGTCCCACTGACGGTCATCCAGAAAGCGCGCCTCTTGATAGAGCGCGCTACAGACCTTTTGATAGCCGATGCTCATACCGCTGCCTCCGCCTGTTCTTTGCGCAGGGCTTCGCGCATCACCCGCATCCAATATTCGTGTTGAACCACAAAGAGACCTTCATCTTCGCTGCGCTCGCCAGATATCAGTGGGTTCAATCCCATGCCCTTCGCGTTCGCGTCAGGTCCGTGGACCCACAACGGTGCGCCGCGCGACATGTCGTTCCACATCGACGTCGTGCTGGCGTAGCCCGCCTGGCATGCACGGAACTCTTCGAGGTCGTCGCTGGTGCCCATGCCCGAAACGTTGAAGAAGTCTTCGTATTGACGAATGCGGATCGCGCGGCTTTCTGCGCTTTCGCCCTTCGGTGCGAAGCAGAAGATGCTGACCTCTGTCTTGTCGACACTGATCGGACGGACGACACGAATCTGGGTACTGAACTGATCCATCAGGAACACGTTCGGATACAAGCACAGGTTTCGTGTCTGATTCACGATGTACTTCGCCTTGTCTTCGCCGACACGAGCCGCAATTTCGTCGCGATGTTGATAGACAGGACGCACTTCAGGATTCATCGTGTTGGTCCAAAGCAGGATATGGCCATGCTCGAAGCCATACACACCGGCAACCGACTTGCTCCAACCGTTTGCATCGACGGCCTTGGTGCCTTCGACATTGCGGCGGCCCATCGTTGCGGCATAGTTCCAGTGCACGGTGCTGACGTGATAGCCGTCACAACCGTTTTCCATCTGCATCTTCCAGTTGCCGTCGTAGATGTACGAAGAGTTGCCTCGCAACACTTCGAGACCATCCGGCGCCTGCGAGACGATTTGGTCAATGATGACCTTCGTCTCGCCGAGATAGTCCTCGAGCGGCATCACATCTTCGCTAAGGCTACCGAACAGGAAACCCCGATAGTTCTGGAAGCGCGCAACCTTCTTCAGGTCGTGCGACCCCTGTTTGTTGAACTGCACCGGATACTCGGTGGTCTTCTCGTCCTTTACCTTCAGCAGCTTGCCGGCGTTCGAGAACGTCCAGCCATGGAACGGGCAGGTGAAGCTGCCCTTGTTGCCGTGCTTGCGACGGCACAGCATGGCGCCCTTGTGGGCGCACGCGTTGATGACCGCGTGCAACTCACCGGCCTTGTCACGCGTGATGACAATCGGCTGACGACCAATCCACGTCGTGTAGTAATCGTTGATGTTCGGTACCTGGCTTTCGTGCGCGAGGTAGACCCAGTTGCTCTCGAAGATGTGCTTCATCTCGAGTTCGTACAAATCGGCGTTCGTGAAGATGTCGCGGCGACAGCGGAACACACCGTTTTCCTTGTCGTCCTGGACGGCGTTGCTCAGCAAATCGTCCAGTTGCCGTGCTTTATCGATAGTTGCGGACATGAGTCGTCTCCCTATGCGGGCTTCGTGGTCAAGCCCTTGGCATCGGTTCAGATAATTCGTGCGAGGAAGCTGGCGGCCTGGCGAGAGCGGCCGCCGCGTGAGGGGTTACGCCGTGGCGGAGGCGCGCGGGCGATTCACAAGCTGGTTGTCCTTGCCTTGCACCAGCGGAGTCAACTCGATGTTGAATTCGATTTCCTTGTACGCGTCGCCCTTGAGGCCAAGCGCGGCACCGCCCGTCTTCTCGACAACGTGCGGCACAAGCTCTTCGCGCGTCGCATAAGCGAAGTCGTCCCAGATCAGCGGATCGCCTTCGATATTGATCTGCGTCGTGAGCTTGCGAGTCTTGTCGCTCGTTACGAAGAAGTGTACGTGCGCCGGGCGGTTGCCGTGGCGGGCAAGCACGTCAAGCAACTGTTGCGTGGCGCCTTGCGGCGGACAGCCGTAGCCAACGGGCATCAGCGTGCGAAACTCGTACTTGCCGTCAGCCCCGGTCTTCACCGCGCCACGAAGGTTGAAATCGTCTTGCGCGCCGGTCGGATCGAAGTGCGAGTAGAAGCCCTTGGAGTTGGCGTGCCAGCATTCGACCACCGCATCGGCCACGGGCTTGCCGTCCGGTCCGGTCACCGTGCCACGGATGATGAGCGGACCCGCGTCTTCGTCGGCATTGAGATCAATCTTAGAGACGCCATCACGCACCGGGGCGCCAGCAACATACAGCGGGCCTTCGATCGTGCGCGGCGTGCCGCCGTGGATGTCAGCTTCACGGTCCTCTGCATCCATGCGGATGTCAAGATACTTCTCGAGACCAAGGCCAGCGGCCAAGAGGGCCGCCTCACCATCTTGTCCCAGCTTGTTGAAGTAATTCACACCAGCCCAAATCTCGTCGGGCGTCATGTCCAGATCGTCGATGGCCTTGAAGAGGTCGCTCAGCAGACGATGAGTAATCTGCTTGGTACGAGCGTTGCCATCCTGGCTTCCCAGATTAGCAGCGGCCTTCAGCAGGTCCTGCACTTCCTTCGAGTCGAACACTTTGACACTCATGTCTGCTCCTAAACTTTCTGTGTTTTGCTGGGGTAAACCCTCGTTTCAGGTGGATCTGAATTTACTCAGAAGGTATGATCCGGCCTTAAAACAGAGCGTGATGGCAGAATAGAGGACGGCAAACTGGTCAGTCCAACACCGTTTTAGTATCGGATCATATCCCGGAGGTATCATATGGAGCTGCGACATCTTCGCTACTTTGTAGCGGTTGCAGAAGAACGCAACTTCACGCGCGCAGCCAAGCGGCTCCACATCGCGCAGCCGCCGTTAAGCCGCCAAATACAGCAGCTCGAAGAAGCGCTGGGGGTACAGCTATTCGAACGGAGCTCTCGTCCGCTCAAGCTCACCGAGACCGGCAAGTTTTTTTACTCGCACGCGGTGAATCTGATTGCGCAGACGAACGAGTTGGAGTCGATGACGCGACGCGTGGGCAACATCGAGCGCAGTCTGTCCGTCGGTTTTGTGGGATCCACGCTCTACGGCATGCTGCCAAAGATCATTCGGCGATTCCGAGACGAGAACAAGTCGGTCGAGCTCAGCCTCCACGAGATGTCGACGATGGACCAGATTCGCGCGCTCAAGGACGGACGCATCGATGTAGGCTTCGGCCGGATTCGACACGAGGATGCGAACATCCGCCGGGTGACTCTCCGCGAGGAGAAAATGATCGTTGCACTTCCCGTCGGTCATCCGCTCTCGACGTCGAAGCCGATACTCGCGCTTCGGGACCTCATCTACGAAACACTCATTGTTTTCCCCAAAGCACCGAGGCCAAGCTTCGCGGACCAGGTTCTGTCGGCTTTCCAGGAGCGAGCCCTTGCGCCTCGCCGCATCTATGATGTGCGCGAATTGCAGATCGCATTGGGGCTTGTCGCGGCGGGAGAAGGGATAGCAGTCGTTCCGAGCAGCGTCTATGGGCTGAAGCGCGACGACGTGAGCTACATGGAGCTGGATGACCCAACCCTCACGTCGCCAATCATCATGAGTATGCGTGCAATGGATGAGTCGCGTGACATCAAGGAAATGTTGGAACTGATTTATCGACTCTACGAGGAAGAGGGAATTCCCTATGTGCCTCGCACGGACAAGGGGTCGTAGAACGGTCATACCTCTGGGGGTATGATGGTCTTGGACAGCCGAAGATTGCCGGCGCAAAACTCCAACCTTCACCTGCGTTCAAGCGACGGCTTTCAGGGCATTGGTGAAGACGGGTCGAACAGGACGCGACGATGCACGCGCCGGCCACAGTAGAGGGCCCAACTGCGCCGCTGACATGCATCCCCGGAAAAGAGCGTAACGCCGCTCCCCGGGTAGACCAAGCCGTGATGATAAGTTGCTTCTGCCCAGCTAAAAGCGACAGTTGGTATGTTTATATGCCGCCGATCCAGAACCAGGACACTATGCTTGAGGAAGCTCCGTGTGCTGCAACACCCATTCCACCGCGCGCGCCAGGAAGGGCGACGTGTCGCCGGCCCGCATGCTCATGATCACAGGCGAGACGAAACCAGGTGCTTCAATGGGGTAATAACGCACGTCGTCGCGGTGCAAGCGTTGTACGGAGGCCGGCACCAAGGTGATGCCCAGACCGGCGGCGACTAGCCCCAGGGCGGTTTGCAGTTCATTCGCTTCCTGGACCACGCGCAACTGCAGCCCGCGGGCGCGAAAGAGTGAAAGCAGATGATCCGCGTAGCTGGGCCTTGGTCGCGCAGGGTAAAGCACAAACGGCCGCCGCGCCAACGCTTCCGGCGTGAGCGCGTCGTCGCCTCGAACCTCGACGGCAGCCGGCAACGCCGCGATTAACGGCTCGTTCATGACAACCGTTTGCGTGATGCCGGGATCGTTCAACGCAATGCGGCCAAAAGCCAGGTCAATGCGCCCGGCCTTGAGTGCGGTCGCTTGCTGAACCGTGATCATTTCGCTGAGCCCTACTTCCACTTGGCTATCGGTACCGCGCAGTTCGCGAATCAGCTCTGGCAAGAAGCCATACAGTACCGACGGCACGAAGCCAATGCCAAACCAGCGCTTTTCGTTGCGACCGATACGCCGCGTGGCCTCGATGGTTTCCTCCAGCCGCTGGGTCATTTGCAGCGATTGCTCCAACAAGAAACGCCCAGCCTCGGTCAGGCGCATTCCGCGACCGACGCGGTGAAAGAGCTCCACGCCGATTTCATCCTCGAACTGCCGGATCTGGCGGGACAACGGCGGCTGGGCCATATGCAAGATCGAAGCCGCCCGCGTCACATTTAACTCCTGAGCGACGGTCTGGAAATAGCGTAAGTGGCGAAGCTCCATATCGGATCCCAAAAATACCTGTACGGTATGCTATCAGACACGAATGGTCTTGGACACCCATACGGTCGAGATGCATACTCAGAGGCAACTCAAATTGCACCGAAAAGGTATCGAATGACCCATGCAACGGTTACGGCAGTCGAAGCAATCCTGGTCGATCTACCGACCATCCGCGCACACCAGCTCGCCATGGCGACCATGCAGCAGCAGACGCTGGTTATCGTGCGGCTGCAGTGCAGCGACGGCATTGAAGGTATCGGCGAGGCCACTACTATCGGTGGCCTGTCCTACGGCGACGAAAGTCCCGAAGGCATCAAACTCACCATCGACACCTACCTGGCCCCGGCGCTGGTCGGCCAGGACGCCGCCAACGTGCATGCGGCCATGGCGCGCCTGAATAAGGTGGCGCGCGGCAACCGCTTCGCCAAGTGCGCCCTTGAAACCGCATTGCTGGATGCGCAGGGCAAGCGCCTCGGCGTGCCGCTGGCCACGCTGCTGGGCGGCGCCGTGCGCGACACGCTGCCGGCGCTATGGACCCTGGCCAGCGGCGATACCGGGCGCGATATCGCAGAGGCCGAGCAACTGCTGGAAGCCCGCCGCCACAACACCTTCAAGCTCAAAATCGGCCGCCGCGCCGTGCGCGACGACGTGGCCCACGTGGCCGCGATCAAGCGCGCGCTGGGCGAGCGTGCCCGCGTGACCGTTGACGTGAACCAGGCCTGGAACGAGGCCGAGGCCGCCACCGGCATCGCCATGCTGGAAGCCGCAGGCATCGACCTGATCGAACAACCCACGCCGCGCGAACAGCGTGCCGCGCTGGCCCGGCTGGCCGCCCGCTTTGTCGTGCCGATCATGGCCGACGAGGCGGTGTGCGGGCCGGAAGACGCGATGGAGCTGGCACGCATTGGCGGCGCCGACGTGTTTGCCCTGAAGATCGCCAAGTCTGGCGGCATCTTCGGCATGCTGCGCACCGCGGCCGTGGGCGATGCCGCCGGCATCGCGCTCTATGGCGGCACCATGCTGGAAGGCAGCGTGGGCACCATCGCCGCCGCGCATGGCTTCTGCACGCTACCGCAGCTCGCGTGGGGCACGGAACTGTTCGGGCCGCTGCTGCTCAAGGACGATATCGTCACGGCGCGGCCGGAGTACCGGGATTTCGCGCTGCACTTGCCGCAGGGGCCGGGCCTTGGGCTCGCGCTGGACGAGGACAAGCTGGCGCACTATCGCCGCAAGCAAGGCTGAAATCAGCCTCCCAACACGATCGGAGAAACGCTCATGCTTTATCTGGTACGAATGGACGTCAACCTGCCGCACGACATGCCTGCGGCCCAGGCCGATGAGATAAAGGCGCGCGAGAAGGCCTACGCGCAAGACCTGCAGCGCCAGGGCAAGTGGCAGCAGCTCTACCGCGTGGTGGGCGAATACGCCAACTACAGCATCTTCGATGTCGAATCCAACGACGAACTGCACACGCTGCTGGCCGGCCTGCCGCTGTTCCCGTACATGAAGCTCGCGGTGACGCCGCTGGCCAGGCATCCGTCGTCGATACGCTGAACGATTCAATCAAAAGACAAAACGGAGACAAATGAAATCCCTGCTGCAACGGCTGTTCCCGCAGCCATTGACCACACCTGAGGCCCGCACCAACGCCGCCGCGCTGATGCTCGCCCTGGCCGCGGCCAGCGCGCCCGCCCACGCCGCGTGGCCCGACCACCCGATCCGCTGGATCGTGCCCTTCCCCGCCGGCGGCGCGATGGACAACATCGCGCGCACGCTGGGTGAAGATATGTCGGGGACGCTCGGTCAGGCCATCGTGGTGGAGAATCGCCCCGGCGCCGGCGGCAACATTGGCGCGGAACTGGTGGCGCGCGCGCCGGCCGACGGCTACACCATGATCATCGTGGCCAACGGCATGGCGGTGAATCCCGCCCTGTACGGCAAGCTCAGCTACGACCCGGTGAAGGACTTTGCCCCGGTGTCGCTGCTGGCTGTGGTACCCAATGTACTGGTTGCGAGCAAGGCCAAGACGCCAGCGAAGACGGTAGCGGAGGTGGTGGCCAATGCCAAGGCGCGGCCGGGCAAGTACACCTATGCGTCGGCGGGAAACGGCACCTCGATCCACCTGGCGGGCGAGTTGTTCACGTCCATGGCGGGCGTCGACCTGCTGCACGTTCCCTACAAAGGCAGTGGACCGGCGATGACTGACCTGCTTGGCGGCCAGGTCGACTACATGTTCGACAGCATTACCTCGGCAAAGCCGCATATCGATTCCGGCAAACTCACCGCCATCGCGGTAACGACCACCAAGCGCTCGACGGCGCTGCCCAATGTGCCTACCGTAGCCGAGTCCGGGTTGGCTGGCTATGAGCTATCGCCGTGGTTCGCCGCCTTTGTTCCGGCACGCACGCCTTCCGCCGCCATTGAGAAGCTGAACCAAGCCATGCTCGATGCGCTACGCAATCCTGCCGTGCAGAAACGGCTGGCGGCGATTGGCGCGGAGCCGATTGGCAGTACCCCGGCAGCACTACGCGACCACCTGGCGCGTGAGACCGCCAAGTGGGGCGAGCTGATCCGGGCGCGCGGGATCCGCGCCGATTGATCTCCAGTGCAGTCTGAGCCTAGTGCGATGATGCTCGGTAATGCGACCACGCAACGCTTCGCGCAATTTGGCAATGCCTCTGTCGGGCGTTGCCGAGGGCCAGGGCGGCAAGTCGCTCGGGGAAAACCATATCCATCGTCAGGAGCGCGACGGACGGGACACCGCCGTTCTGCTGAGGCGGGTCAGGTCGCACCCAACCGCTCTCGCATGCGACTGGGCACGTCGCGGGCCTCTCGATCGGGAGGCGCAGATTGTCGGTCTGCACGGCCTCCTCCGTAGCAGCCGGTGCGCTCGAAGATGCGACAAGGCGCACTTCATGAACTCAGCAATTGTTTTCCCGTTTTCAGCGATCGGTGCTGAGATCATCCATGCAAGTCTGCCTGGACGCCAGTATTGGGCTGACCTCGCTCGGGTCGGAACGGAAATGGGGCCGGCAGGTTCTTTGCTGTCGGGATCATGCGTTTCGTCAAGTCGAAGGCCTCGTTTGTGAATTGTGAATTCCAATGTCACCGCTGTCGCCCTACTGTATTTGGCACGCCTATGGTGCAAATCTAATAAAAGGCGGCGCACGCTTTGGCGTGATCAACTAGGGAGACGACGATGAAGCAAGGCCTTGAAATGCTGCGGGTGGCAATCGCCAGGCTGGTATTGGCGACAGCCGGGATGACGTGGGCTGTTGGTGTGGTGGCATTGGCCGAGCCCGGCGCTGCGCTGGCGGCATACCCTGACAAGCCGATCCGGCTGATCGTGCCTGCGGCAGCGGGTGGTACCACGGATATCGCGTCGCGTCTGGTTGGCAAACGCATGGCCGAACTCCTGGGCCAGCCGGTAGTGGTAGAAAACCGTGCCGGCGGCGCCGGCATCATTGGCGTGCAGGCGCTCAAGCAATCTGCTCCCGACGGCTACACCCTGATGATGGGCAATATCGGACCCAATGCGATCAACTATAGCTTGTACCGGCAACTGCCTTATCGTGCGGAGGACTTTGCGCCGGTCACCATGGTGGTGTCGGTCCCCAACGTTCTTGTGGTAAATGCGAATGTGCCGGCGCGTACGGTGGCCCAGCTGGTAGCGCTGGCCAAGGCCCAGCCCGGCAAGCTCTCCTTCGCCTCGTCGGGCACTGGCCAGTCGGTCCATTTGTCTGGCGAGCTGTTCCGCAAGCGCACCGGTATTGATATTATCCATGTGCCCTACAAGGGCGCGGCACCGGCCGTGGCCGACTTGGTTGCCGGCCAGGTAACCATGATGGTGGATAATCTCCCCAGCTCCCTGCCTCATATCCAGTCGGGCAAATTGCGGGCACTGGCCGTGACCAGCGCGAACCGCGTCCCCGAGCTGCCAGACGTGCCTACCATGAAGGAGGCCGGTTTGGAGGACTTCCAGGTGACTGCGTGGTTTGGCCTGATGGCTCCGGCAGGCACGCCGCCGGCCGTGATCGACAGGCTGCAGAGGACCGTGGCTATCATCCTCGCCGAGCCCGAGGTCAAATCACGCCTGGCTGATTTGGGCGGCGTGCCCGGCGGCGATACGCCCACGCATTTCGGAAATTTCATCAAGAGCGAGCGCGAGCGTTGGGCACGCGTGGTCAAGGACACCGGCATTCCGCTGGAATAAGCCTGCAATCGACTGCTGAGCCTCTTTTGAGAGAGAGACATAAGCGACAAAACTGCATACCTGGCTCACCGTGAGATCCGCAACAAGCCGGCAGCTTGCAACGCGAAGCTCGAACGTGACCAACGTCGAGTCGAAGCTGGCCGCCCCTTCAGCTGGCTAAACCTTTGCTCCAGTGATCGGGGGCTTAGCTCCTCCCGCTTGCTTTTGGGCTCGCGAGGCCCATTTGGGCAGCGTCTCGCCGCATCGGCACCTCCAACGCAGCTACAAACTCGCCGCGATGAACGAGCATGCTTCGCGCTGTTCAGGCTTCAGCTGCCCCTTTTTGCCCAGACTCGAAGCATAGCAGCTGCCAGCTGGGCCTTGCACTCGCGGGGGCTATGCGCCTGTTCGCATCAAGTCTTTCTCCCAAGGCAAGCCCTGCTCGAATCTGGATTTCAGAAAGTCAATAAATGCTCGCAATTGCGGCGGCGTGTAGCGGTTAGGGAGCGTGATCGCGTACAGTGTGCTGCCAGGCGAACGGGTTAGCCTGTATTCGTTTAGGACGGTTTCCAGCCTGCCGCTTTGCAGATGTTCTACTGCGACATACGAAGGCAGCAAGCCAATGCCGAGCTTTGCCGCAGCCATTTCGCCAAGGAAACCATAGTCCGAGCACTCCAAATGCGGTTGGATGGAAACCCGGTGCACGAGGTCACTGCCTTCTCGCACATATTCCAGCCCCACACGTGTGCGCACGCCAAGGCAGGTATGAGACGCCAAGTCCTCCGGCGTGACCGGTCGACCATGCCGCTCCAAATACGCGGGATTCGCGCATAGCATCCATTCGATCGGCCCGAGGGCACGCGCCACACAATGTTCGCCGGGGTCATTGGTGACCCGCAATGCCAGGTCGAGATCATTTTCCATCAGGTCCACGGCACCGCCCTTAAAGCTCACCGACAGCGATACCTTGGGATACAGATTGCAGAACTCGGCAAACATGGCGGTCAAGTACAGCCGACCGACCGCCGGTGGACAGCTCACACGCAATGGACCGCGGATGGAAGTGCCGAAGGTGTGCAGTAGTTCGTCCGCGCGCTCTACCTCGGCGCGGATGACGGCGCATTGCGCGTAAAACGCCTCGCCTATTTCCGTCAGACTCATGCGGCGCGTGCTCCGCCGTACTAGCTGCGCCTCCACATCGCGCTCCAGCTTACGGATACGTCGGCTGACATTGGAGCGGTCAATGCCAAGCTTGAGCGAAGCATTCATGAAGCTGCCAGATTCCACGACCGTGGCGAAAAACAAGTAAGCGTCGAGTTCCATGGTTTGAGCGGCAATTGGTGCGCTGCGCGCAACGCACCTGTGCGCAAGCGCAGGCTTACGTGCCTGAAATGTGGATGCAATACTCTCCCAAAGCCCAGTTTGCTGGTTAAAAGGCGGAGGAGACATGAAGCGGATCATACCCGCGCTACTGCTTTGTAGTGCGACAATCGCAACGAATGCGCAGGCCGAGTATCCCGTCAGACCCATCACGCTAGTGGTGCCGTTTCCCGCCGGCGCGACGACGGATACAGTGGCCCGCGTGGTCGGCCAGGCGGCATCAGCCCAGCTTGGCCAGCCCATCGTGATCGACAACAAGCCAGGCGCGGAAGGGCAAGTGGCCGCGCAGGAGGTAGCCCGGGCGACACCGGACGGCTACCGTTTGCTGCTCGCCACGTCGGGCAACCTGTCGTTGGTGCCGGCGCTGCGCAAGAAGCCGCCCTACGACGTGCTGACCGATTTCACGCCCATTACCGATGTCGGTCGCTTCGGCTTTTTCCTGTATGTGAACCCTGCCGTCCCGGCCAGCAACCTCAAAGAGTTCCTTGCCTACGCCAAGGCCAATCCCGGCAAGCTAAGTTACGGCACCGGCAACAACACTGGCGTGGTCGCGTTCTCGCACTTCAAGACACTCACTGGCATCGAGTTGACCCAGGTTCCCTACAAGGGCGAGCCGCCGGCCATGCTGGATCTGATCGCCGGCCGCACCCAGGCCATGATCGGTACGACCATCGGCGCGTCCTATCTGCGCGAGGGCAAACTGCGCGCACTGGTGTCCATCAATGCCCAGCGAAACAGCCTGCTTCCCGATGTGCCGACGCTGCGCGAGGCCGGCATGCAGGATTTGGAGATCATGCCGTGGGCGGGTCTGGTCGGGCCGGCGGGCATGCCCAAGGACGTCGTGGCTCGTCTGAACCAGGCATTCGTTGCCGCGATGAACGATCCGAAGGTACGCGAACAGATGGACCGGCTGGGCTTTCCTTTGACGCCCTCTTCACCTGAAGCGTTCGGTCGTCTGATCAAAAACCAACTGGCGGTCCATGGCCGCCTGGTGAAGGATGCCGGACTGCAGCCCGAATAACTGCACGTACCGCAAAAGGAGAGAGTTGATGGTTGCCTCACTGCAATATGGCGAAACCCGGTTCGACGGCGCCGAGATCGAACGCCGCGCCGCGCAGGTTGCCGGCGGCCTGGCAGCCCTGGGCGTGGGAGAGGACGATGTCGTGGCCATCGTGCTTCGCAACGCGCCCGCGCTGTTCGAGATCACGCTGGCATGCAACCGCGTCGGCGCATATCACTGTCCGGTGGACTGGCGGTTCACCGTGGATGAGCTGGGCTATATCCTGCAGGACAGCGGTGCCTGTGTGCTGTTCATCGAGGCGGACTTGTTAGCAACATTGCGTGCCGCGATCCCGGAAGGGGTGCGCGTACTGGCGGTCACGCCAGAACCGTTGGCCTTGCAGGCTTATCCCTCTTCGCGCGTTACCGGCGAAGTGCCGGCAGACATCCTTCGCTATGAAGCATGGCGCAGCGCACAGGTGGCGTACAGCGGTCCGTCGTGCCGGCCGCGCGGGCGCTTCGCCTATACCTCGGGTACTACTGGACGTCCCAAAGGCGTGCGGCGCCTCGAGCAGGGCCTGCATCCAGAGCAGCCGCGCCTGCTGCGCGATACCGTCAAGGCCGTGTTCGATTTTTCCGCAGAGGCACGCGTGTACCTGTCCGCGCCGCTCTATCACGGCGCGCCCAATCTTTACGGTGTGCAGGCCATGCTGGCAACCGGACTGGTCGTGCTGGATCCCCGCTTCGATGCCGAAGCCACCCTGAGCGCCATCGAGCGCCATCGCATCACGCACCTGTACCTGGTACCCACCATGTGCGTGCGGCTGCTGGCGTTGCCGGAACATGTGCGCAACCGTTACGACCTGTCGTCCGTGCGCTTCGTCGCCTGTACAGGCGCGCCCTTTGCCGTTGCCATCAAGCAGGCCATGATCGATTGGTGGGGGCCAGTCATCAATGAATCGTATGCGTCCAGCGAAATGGGTATGGTTACCGTGATTTCGTCCGCGGAGGCCATCCGCAAGCCCGGATCGGTCGGCCGGCCTGTGAGCGAGGCCGAGGTGCGCATCTACAGCGACGCGGGCTGCCGCCTCGGCACAGGAGAAGTTGGCAACATCCATGTGCGCCAGCCTGCCTATTCGGACTTTACCTACCACAATCGGCCTGAGGCGCGCGCCGCGATAGATTGCGAAGGACTGGCATGCGTGGGCGACATGGGCTACGTCGATACCGACGGCTTCCTGTTCATCTGCGATCGCAAGAGCGACATGGTGATCTCCGGCGGTGTGAACATTTACCCGGCTGAAATCGAAAACGCACTGTCCGGCATGCCGGGTGTGGCGGACTGCGCGGTGTTTGGCGTGCCCCATGAGGAGTTTGGCGAAATGGTCGTGGCAGTGGTACAGCCTGCCGACGGCGTGCAACTGGATCTGGAGGGAATGCGTGTGTGGCTGAAAGACCGGCTCGCCGCTTACAAGGTGCCGAAGGTGATCGAACTACGCACCGAACTGCCGCGCCAGGAAAGCGGAAAGATCCACAAGCGCAAGCTGCGCGATGGCTACTGGCAGTATGCCGGGCGCCGGATCTGAACAAGCGGCGGCAAGTGTAGCGATGAACAACAATCAACACGCTGCGAATGCAGCAATATGGGAGGCCGCATGAAGATGAATCTATGGAGCCTGATTGACGCGCACCTGGCAGAGCACCCGGATGCGGTCGCATTCATAGAGGGTGAGCGTGCCATCACCCATGCAGAATTCGATCTGCTGTGCCGTCGCACAGTCGCTTGGTTGGAGGCCCAAGGTATCGGCAAGGGAGACCGGGTCGGTGTGTGGCTCGTCAATCGCATCGAATGGCTGGCGCTGTTCTTTGCGCTGGCGCGCGTCGGCGCGACGCTGGTGTCGGTCAACACGCGCTATCGTAGTGAAGAGGTGAGCTACCTCATCGAAAAGAGCGGCGCCCGCCTGCTGGTGCTGCAACCGGGCTTCCGAAAGATCGACTTCGCCGGGATTCTCGATGCCATGGATCCCGCCTCGCTGCCCACGCTGCAAGCCATCGCGTTGGTGGATGCTGATCCGGCAACGCCCGCCCGTCTGGTGGGCCGCCCCGTGGTGCCTTTCGATTTGCATATGCGCGAGCCGGTGCAAGGGCTGGATGAATCCGATCCCAATGCCTGCGCCATTTTGTTCACGACCTCGGGTACCACCAAAGGCCCCAAACTGGTGATGCACCCCCAACGCACGCTCGTCGATCATGCCAGGCGTTGTGCACACGCTTATGGCATGGATGCGGATGGTGCGGTCATGCTGGCCATGCTGCCGTTCTGCGGCGTATTCGGGCTGAATGGCGTGCTGGCGGCGTTCGCGGGGGGCGCGCCCGTGGTACTGCTCGAGACGTTTGAGGGGCCTCAGGCCGCCAGGCTGCTCGCCGACCAGCGTGTCACGCACACGTTCGGCAGCGATGAGATGTATCGCCGCATCCTGGACGCGGCACCGGCGGACCGGCCATTTCCGGCCGCGCGGCTATTCGGCTTCGGTGCATTCACTTCGAGCTTCTCCGAATATGCCAGCGAGGCTTGCGCACGGGGCATTCCACTCGCAGGGCTGTATGGATCGAGCGAAGTCCTGGCATTGTTTTCCTGCCAGCCGATGACGCTGCCGGTGCAGGCGCGTCTCGAAGGAGGCGGCCTCCCGGTAGCTCGGGGCGATGCCACCGTGCGTATCCGTGATGTCCAGACGGGAGCGTTGCTGCCAGCAGGACAGTCCGGCGAGATTGAGATCAGCGCGCCGAGCTTGTTCCTGGGGTATGACCACGATCAGGACGCCACCGCTGAAGCGGTACGTCCCGACGGCTTTTTCCGAACCGGCGACCTTGGCCATCTACGCGCCGACGGCTCGTTCGTGTATGAAACGCGCATGGGCGATGCGATTCGTCTGGGCGGGTTCCTGGTCAACCCGGTCGAAATCGAGGCCGTGCTCAAGCGCTTCGATGGTGTCACCGACGCGCAGGTGGTCGCCGTGGAAATCGATGGGCAGACCCGCTTGGTCGCATTTCTGATCCTCACTGACGGTGCCCAGCTAGCCGACGCCGATGTCATCACCCAGATGCGCGCCCAAGTGGCGCCGTTCAAAGTGCCCGCGCGTGTCTGGTTCGTCGATGCCTATCCGGTCACGCTAAGCTCCAACGGCGTGAAGACCCAGCGCAACAAGCTGCGTGACCTGGCACTGGCGCGGCTGGCGGAACCTGTCGCCGCCGCAAGCGCGTGAACCCCGCCCCGAAAAATTTCATGCCAACTACGCTCTATTTCGAGGATTTCCTTCCCGGGCAGGTGTTCGAGAGCACTGGTCGCACCATCACCGAGACCGACCTGACGATGTTCTCAATGCTGTCTGGAGACTGGAATCCGATCCATGCCGACGCGGAATTCGCCAGGGACACGCGCTTCGGACAGCGTGTGGTCCACGGTGCACTAGGCATCGCACTGGCCACCGGCATGCTGCATCAACTCGGCGTCTTTGACAAATCAGCCGTGGCCATGATGTCGCTGCAGAACTGGACCTTCGCGGCTCCGATATTCGTTGGCCAGACGCTGCGGCTCAGGATGGAGATCCTGGAAACAGAGGCCGGCACCAGCAAACGCGTAGGACGCGTAAACCGGCGACTGCAGTTAATCGACCAGACCGGTGGCGTGATCCAGGACGGCACGACCGACGTGCTGGTGCTCAAGCGCGACGTCCAGGCCGCCTGAACGCGCGCCACATCGCCGCTCTTTCCCATTACCAACTTCAGCAGGATATCCGATCGCAGAATCGGGGCCGCTGACCGCGGCCGCCCCTGCGGTAGCGCATTGCAACCCCAGACGAACACCAGGAGACACCATGCAATCCCTGATCAGACTGACCGGCATGCTGGTCGCCCTAACCGTTGCCGGCACCGCAGCGGCACAGAGCTTCCCGAGCAAGCCGGTAACCATCGTCGTGCCGTACTCGGCCGGCGGTCCGGTGGACAGCTTCGTGCGAGGACTCACGCCACGGCTTGCCGATGCGTGGAAGCAGCCGGTGGTGGTGCTGAACAAGCCTGGCGCCAATGAAATCATCGGCGCCGAGTTCGTCGCCAAGAGCGCGCCGGATGGCTACACGCTGTTTGCTGGCACGGAAGCTGCGCTAACCATGAACCAATTTCTGTACAAAAAGCTGCCGTACAGCCCAGACAAGGACTTTGCCGAGGTATCGCGACTCGTGGCACTCCCGTTGGTGTTCTTCGTGCCAAAGACCTCGCCCGCCAATTCGCTCAAGGAGTTCATCGCGCTCGCGAAGAAAGTTTCAGCAAGCAAGCCAATGACCTACGGCTCCTCTGGCGCCGGCGGCATCGCGCACCTACCCATGGCGATGTTCACGCATAATGAAAACCTGACCATGGTACACGTCCCTTACAAGGGTGCCGCGCCACTGATCCCAGAAGTGATCTCAGGGCAGATCGACGCCGCCGTACTCGGCGTCTCGGTGATCGAGCAGCACGTCAAGTCCGGCGCGCTCAAGGCCCTCGCCGTCTCGGCGGACACGCGCTCGGCGGCGCTGCCCGATGTGCCCACCTTCAAGGAGCTAGGGATCAAGGAGATCAATGCGGTCTTCAATATCGGCCTTGTTGCGCCGCATGGCACGCCGCCCGCGCTAGTGGAGAAGATTTCCTCTGACGTCAGCCGCATCGTCCAGTCGCCAGACTTCCGCAGAAAGTATATCGATGCGTTCTCCTATGTCGCAGTGGGCTCCACACCAATGGCGTTCAAAGATTTTCTGACACAAGACCGAAAGATCCAGAGCGAACGCGTGAAACTTTCCGGTGTGTCGCTCGATTGAGCCGAACTTAATCAACTCAACGGAACCACCATCATGGCTACCGCCCCCCATCTGCCTCCAATCCTGCAGAACCTGGCCTTGCCAGTGATCTCGTCGCCAATGTTCACCGTGAGCTATCCGGAATTGGTGCTGGCCCAATGCAAGGCCGGCATCGTCGGTTCGTTTCCCGCATTGAATGCGCGTCAGCCGGAATTGCTCGATGAATGGCTGACGCTGATGAGGGCGGAACTCGACACCTTTCGGGCGGCCAATCCCGGTGCGATTGTCGGGCCGCTCGCGGTCAACCAGATCGCCCACACTTCCAATGTGCGGCTGGAACAAGACGTAGCAACGTGCGTGCGCCATCGCGTGCCAATCTTCATCACGTCACTGCGGGCGCCGGTGCGGGAGATCGTCGAAGCCGTCCATTCCTATGGCGGCATTATCTTCCATGATGTAGTCAATCTGCGCCATGCAGAGAAAGCATTGGAAGCTGGTGTTGATGGGCTGATTCTTGTCGCTGCCGGTGCCGGTGGACATGCTGGAACACTGTCGCCGATGGCATTAGTAGGTGAGGTCCGCCGTCGCTTCAACGGTCCCATCGCGCTGTCCGGCGCCATCGCCACCGGCGATGCAATTCTTGCGGCGCAGGCCATGGGCGCTGACTTTGCCTACATCGGTACGCGCTTCATCGCCAGCGAGGAAGCCAATGCGAGCCCGGAGTACAAGCAATCGCTGGTCAAGGCCGGCGCGTCTGACATCGTCTATAGCAATTTATTTTCCGGTGTGCACGGAAACTACGTCCGCGAAAGCATCGAGCGTATTGGGTTGGATCCCGATAATCTGAGAGAAGGCGAGAAATCCAAGATGAGCTTTGCGGATGGTCGCTCCAAGCCAAAAGCTTGGAAGGATATCTGGGGCGCCGGGCATGGCGTGGCGCAGATCCATGACATTCCTACCACCTCCGAGATTGTCGGACGACTTAGACATGAGTACGTTGCTGCGCGCGATCGCATGGCACGATTGCCCTGATCTCAAGACAAAAGAGCGTCGCGCAACACGAGTGCAATCACCGTGACTGCGGCATCCGCCTTTCTCGGAACCGTGGGATCTAGATGAACACGTGGTGGTGGCATTCGAACACTCCATTCCGGGCGATATACGCTGCACAGACATGAAGGCGACAATTCAATCGATAGAAGCCATTCTGGTCGACTTGCCCACCATCCGGGCACACCAGCTCGCCATGGCGACCATGCAGCAGCAGACGCTGGTTATCATGCGGCTGCAGTGCAGCGACGGCATTGAAGGTATCGGCGAGGCCACTACTATCGGTGGCCTGTCCTACGGCGACGAAAGTCCCGAAGGCATCAAACTCACCATCGACACCTACCTGGCCCCGGCGCTGGTCGGCCAGGACGCCGCCAACGTGCATGCGGCCATGGCGCGCCTGAACAAGGTGGCGCGCGGCAACCGCTTCGCCAAGTGCGCCCTTGAAACGGCATTGCTGGATGCGCAGGGCAAGCGCCTCGGCGTGCCGCTGGCCACGCTGCTGGGTGGCGCCGTGCGCGACACGCTGCCGGCGCTTTGGACCCTGGCCAGTGGCGATACCGGGCGGGATATCGCAGAGGCCGAGCAACTGCTGGAAGCCCGCCGCCACAACACCTTCAAGCTCAAAATCGGCCGCCGCGCCGTGCGCGACGACGTGGCCCACGTGGCCGCGATCAAGCGCGCGCTGGGCGAGCGTGCCCGCGTGACCGTTGACGTGAACCAGGCCTGGAACGAGGCCGAGGCCGCCACCGGCATCGCCATGCTGGAAGCCGCCGGCATCGACCTGATCGAACAACCCACGCCGCGCGAACAGCGTGCCGCGCTGGCCCGGCTGGCCGCCCGCTTTGTCGTGCCGATCATGGCCGACGAGGCGGTGTGCGGGCCGGAAGACGCGATGGAGCTGGCACGCATCGGCGGTGCCGACGTGTTTGCCCTGAAGATCGCTAAGTCCGGCGGCATCTTCGGCATGCTGCGCACCGCGGCCGTGGGCGATGCCGCCGGCATCGCGCTCTATGGCGGCACCATGCTGGAAGGCAGCGTGGGCACCATCGCCGCCGCGCATGGCTTCTGCACCCTGCCGCAACTGGCCTGGGGCACCGAGTTGTTGGGCCCGTTGCTGGTGAAAGACGATATCGTCGTGAAGCGCCCCGAGTACCGCGATTTTCGCCTGCACTTGCCCGAAGGCCCGGGCTTGGGCCTCACGATTGATGAAGCCAAACTGGCGCACTACCGCCGAGCCTGATCCCGCACAGTTTCTGAAAGAGGATTGCCATGCTCTATCAGGTCCGTATGGATGTGATCCTGCCGCACGGTCTGTTCGTCGCGCAGCCGGACGACCTCAAGGCGCCCGAAAACGTATAGGCCCAGTTGCTTCCGCAAAAAGGCAAGGAAGCACATGGAAGCAGCTCTATTGTGTCGTCGGCCAATACGCCAACTACAGCATCCTCGACGTGGAATCGAACGACGCCGTGCACACGCTGCAGTCGGGCCGGCCGTTCGTCCCGCACATGAAGATCCGCGCCACACCGCTAGCAAAGAACCCGTCGGTTCGATGAATGCCGCGCCATTGATTTAGTCCCTGTATTTGAACCTGAACCCTGAGAGGAGACTATGAAGACATTGTTCCAGCGGCGGGGTAGCACCTACCGCGCAGGCACCGTAGCACTCGCCACAGGCCTTTCGTTTGCACTGGCATTCGCAACAGCGGCCGCACAAGCCGCCTATCCCGACCGCGCCATCCGCTGGGTAGTGCCGTTTCCGGCGGGCGGAGCCATTGACAATATCGCCCGCACGCTGGGAGACGACATGTCGCGCACGCTCGGTCAACCGGTCGTCGTGGAGAATCGGCCTGGCGCCGGCGGCAATATCGGCGCGGAATTCGTCGCGCGCTCGCCCGCCGACGGCTACACAATGATTATCGTAGGCAATGGCATGTCCGTTAACTCCGCGCTATACGGCCAACTGACGTATGATCCTGTCAAGGACTTTGCGCCCGTTTCGCTGCTGGCCGTGGTACCCAATGTATTGGTCGTCAACAAGAACCGAAGGCAAGAAGGCACCGTCAAGGACGTGATCGCCCACGCCAAGGCTTCGCCCGGCAAGTACACGTATGCATCGGCTGGCAACGGTACTTCCATCCACCTCGCGGCTGCACTCTTCAACTCGATGGCCGGCATCGACATGCTGCACATCCCTTACAAGGGCAGCGGCCCTGCCATGTCCGACATGCTGGGTGGGCAGGTGGACTATATGTTTGACAGCATCACGTCGGCCAAGCCGCAAATTGACGCCGGCAGGCTACGGGCCATCGCTGTGACCACTGCCAAGCGCTCCAGTGCCTTGCTGAACGTGCCGACGGTGGCCGAAGCCGGACTTCCGGGCTATGAGCTATCGCCCTGGTTCGCCGCCTTCGTGCCGGCCAAGACCCCGCAGCCAGTGATCGAGTCGCTGAACCGAGCCATGCTCGAGGCACTGAAGAAGCCGGAGGTGCAGAAACGCCTGGCCTTTATCGGTGCCGAGCCGATCGGCAGCACGCCCTCCGCCCTGCGCGACCACCTGGCGAAAGAGAGCCAGAAGTGGGGCATGCTGATCCGCGAGCGTGGCATTCGCGCCGACTGACCGCATATCGCGCCTGGTCGACCAATTGGACATTGTTCGGCGACCAGCGCATTTGTTGAAGCTCGCATATACGCTGGTTCAGTACCTGATTGCTTGGCTTCAACCGCGAGCAACTCGCTAGTCGCCAGCTCCGGGATGTACTCGTCATCGGGTCTCGGCCCACGCTATGCTCGGCCATGCGCACAAATGTAAGTGGGAGGCCAATGCGCAATGATCTGCTACCACGTTAGGCCGCACTTCAGAGTCCGGCGACGCATCACAGTCGGGCAATGCAAATAGGAAACCGGTCTAGCGGCGCTGTTCCGTTGCGCGGCACCCCAAAATTACCGCACATGCCGGACCACCATCGCGCTCAGATACCTTGCTCCGCGATGGTCTGGTGCATGCGCCTGCGCAGTTGCTCTTTGACCGCCACCAGCTTGGGTTTCACGGCGTCTGTTGATTCGCCGCTGCGATACCCTGTAGATATCGAATCCAACATTTTCAGTCTTGGACACTGCAAGGCTTGTGACTCATACTCTGACACACATGCAAGTGTGAAATGCACCGCACGCATGAATCTGCCTGAAACCCCTCTTTTGGAATGCAAAATTGGCGGCAGGATGAAGATCACCGATGCTTGAGGCTTTCCAATGCGGGCCTCGGCCATGCCGCAAAGACAGGTCCCAAGGCGGGCCATCGCAACACCAGAAAAGGAGACACGGCACATGATGCAAACGCGCACCTTGGGCGACCTCAAGGTCACCCGCATCCTCGAATACGCGGGACCCACGCATGATCCCGCCTTCCTCTTCCCGGACATCGACCGCGCCGTGCTCGATGCCAACGCTGATCTGATGGCACCGCACCATTGGATACCACACATGAACAAGCTGATCGTGACGATCCAGTTCTGGGTAGTGCACGCCGGCGACAATATCATCGTGGTCGATACCGGCGTGGGCAACTTCAAGCCGCGCGCCGGCATTGCGCGTATGAATATGCTCAACACGCTGGTGCGCGAGTGGATGACCGCCGCCGGCGCGCCACCGGAGAAGGTCACGCATGTAGTGATGACGCACTTGCATGCGGACCATGTCGGCTGGAACACTACCTGGCAGGACAACCGCTGGGTACCAACCTTCCCCAATGCGCGCTACTACATCCCCAAGGATGACTTTGTCTTCTGCGACGAGGGTCGCAACAAGGAGCCGGGCGTGGTGGATGTATTCGGCGAGTCCTTTTTTGACAGTGTCATGCCAGTGGTCACGGAAGGCCTGGCAGAAATGATAAAGCCCGGGCAGGAGATCGCCGGCTGCCTGCAGGTCGAGCCCGCCTCGGGCCACAGCCCTGGCCAGGTGGTGTTCCGCGTCCGCTCGCGGGGTGAGGAAGCGATTTTCTGCGGCGACATCCTGCACAGTCCGCTGCAAATCATGCGCCCTGACGTCAATTCCGGCTATTGCATCCGCCCCGACTTGGCGCGCAGTACGCGCCTGGCCTTTCTCAACCAGGCCGCTGACCGCGAGGCACTGGTCTTGCCGGTGCATTTCGGCGAGCCCTACTGTGGCTACGTGCGCCGCCAGGGCGAAGGCTTTCGCTTCGAGCCCGCCACCTGGTGACCAATGGTGGCCATGTGGCCGCTTTCCCGCCGCGCGCCTCCCCGCCCTCGCGGGTATGATGGTGGCACAGCCAGTTTGTGCGCGAGAACTGCAGCATGGCCGTTCCCTTCGACATCACCGATTTCCGCCTCTTCGTCAATGTAGCGGAGACGCGTAGCTTGACCCGTGGTGCGGAGCGTTCCTTCCTCTCCGTGCCGGCAGTCAGCAACCGCATCAAGAATCTCGAAGACACGCTGGGTGTGCGCTTACTGGAGCGCTCGCCCCAAGGGGTAGCGTTGACGGCGGCCGGCGAAGTGTATCTCCAGCATGCCCGCGTGGTACTCGCCGAATTGGAACGGCTCACAGGCAACCTCCAGCCGTTCACCGCGGGCCTTTCGGGGCAGCTCAAGCTGGTGGCCAACACCACGGCCATCACGGAGTACCTGCCACCGGTGATCGGTGACTATCTCGCCAGCCACCCAGACGTGCGCATCGACGTACGTGAGCGCCTGAGCGACGACATCGTCCGCCTGGTGCGCGAAGGGGCCACCGATCTGGGCATCATCTCCGGCAATGTGCCCACTGCGGGCCTGCAGGCGGTGCCCTTCGTCAAAAGCGCGCTGATTCTGGTCGCACCACTCGGCCATCCGCTGCTTGCGCAGCGCGAGGTCTGGTTCGAGCAGTCGCTGGAATACGCCTTCGTCGCGCTGCTCGAAGGCAGTGCCTTCCAGATGTTCATGACGCGTGCTGCCGGCGCACTGCACAAGCCCATGACCATCCGAGTGCATGTGGCCAGTTACGACGCCATCTGCCGTATGGTTGCCGCCGGGGCTGGCATCGCCATCATGCCAAAGGCCGCGTTCGCGCGCCTGAAGGGCGAGCAGCCGATCGGCGCCTGCAACCTGCGCGATGACTGGGCCATCCGCACCTTCCAGGTTTGCGCGCGCGACCTGGAAGGCCTGTCGAGCTTCGCCCGCGAGTTCGCCAACCGGCTAATCGGCCGCTACGCACCGGGCGGCAGCGCTAGCTAGCTCCCTTCCCTGCTTGCACCTGCCCTGTGCCCGCTCGGTGTCAGCACCGAGGCCGGCTCGCGCGGGTACGTTGTCGCCCCCCTTCGCAGATATAGAGATTGACGAACATAGCGTTCCTGCCGCCGCAAGCAAGCGTGCTGTTGCCCGGCTTCACTACGCCTTAACCCAGCGCTAAGGCTGCTTGCAGAACCCGAAATTGTGAGGCCGCCGACTGCATGGCAACCTACTCTCGCAGACAACAAGGACGCGAGACATGATCGATAAGCTTTACAGAACGGCGCGCGAAGCCATGGACGATATCCCCGATGGCGCCACCATCGCGATTGGCGGATTCGGCGGCGCCGGCATGCCCGACGAACTGATCGACGCCCTGATCGAGCAGGGCGCCAAGAACCTCACGGTGGTCAGCAACAACGCCGGCAACGGTGACACCGGGCTAGCGGCGCTACTCAAGGCCCGCCGGGTACGCAAGCTGGTGTGTTCCTTCCCGCGCCAGCGCGATGCCCACGTATTTGAGGAACTATACCGCGCCGGCCAGATCGAGCTGGAAGTCGTGCCGCAAGGCACGCTGGCCGAGCGCCTGCGCGCCGCCGGAAGTGGCATCGGCGCCTTCTACACGCCCACCGGTTACGGCACGCTGCTGGCTGAGGGCAAGGAGACCCGCCAGATCG
This sequence comes from Cupriavidus sp. FW305-26, assembly GCF_058787975.1. Taxonomy (NCBI): domain Bacteria; kingdom Pseudomonadati; phylum Pseudomonadota; class Betaproteobacteria; order Burkholderiales; family Burkholderiaceae; genus Cupriavidus; species Cupriavidus sp. FW305-26. The sequence goes on along the minus strand of NZ_JBYTAH010000039.1, from coordinate 40,032 downwards.
ACGGTCGCGGCTACGTACTCGAGTACCCCCTCCCTGTCGATGTCGCGCTGATCAACGCCGCGGCCGCCGACCGCTGGGGCAACCTTATCTACAACAAGACCGCGCGCAACTTCGCGCCCGTCATGGCAATGGCGGCAAGCCAGACGATCGCGGCCGTAGCTCGCGTATGCGAACTAGGCGAGCTAGACCCCGAGGACGTCGTGACGCCCGGGATTTTCGTTAGCCGCGTCGTCCTTCGCGACGGCGCAGCCGCACAAGCTGAAGTCATGCAGGCAGGGTGAGAACGATGGATCAAGTGGCAAGAAACATGCTGGCCGCGCGCGTGGCGCGGGACATCCCCGACGGATCGTATGTCAACCTCGGCATCGGGTTGCCCACGCTGGTGGCCAACCACCTACCCCGGCACCGCGAGGTCATCCTGCACAGCGAAAACGGTGTGCTAGGTCAGTGGTCGGCGGCGGAGCCGGGGCAGGAAGACTGGGACCTGATCAACGCCGGCAAGGAAGCCATCCGCCTGGAGCAAGGCGCGGCATTCTTTCATCATGCAGATGCCTTCGGCATGATGCGCGGCGGCCATCTAGACATCTGCGTGCTTGGCGCGTTCCAGGTATCGGAGCATGGCGACCTGGCCAACTGGCACACCGGCGCGCCCGATGCCATCCCGGCCGTGGGCGGCGCGATGGATCTGGCCATCGGGGCCCGGCGGGTGTTCGTCATGATGGACCATCTCACTAGGGACGGGGCCAGCAAGCTGCGCCGTCAGTGCAGCTATCCCTTGACCGGCTTGCGCTGCGTCAGCCGCGTCTACACCGAACTCGGCACCTTCGCCATCGGCCCGCGCGGCGTGTCGGTCATCGAAACCGTCGGCGACATGTCGCCACAGGCGCTGCAGGCCGTGACCGACGTGGAACTCGACTTCACCACCCTGCTACGGCCCGAATACGCATGAAACCGGGCACCCGCGCCGGTGCCTGTTCAAACACAGGGTGCAACGCCGGCCGCCCATCCAGACAGATCGACACAGAGAGGAGACAAACATGCTGACTTGGTACAAGACTGGGACACCCCAGCAAAAGAAGACATTCTGGGCCTGCTATTCCGGCTGGGCCCTGGATTCGTTCGACATGCAGATGTTCAGCTTTCTGCTACCCGCGCTGACGCTCACGTGGGGGTTGAACAAGGCGGAGGTCGGCGTGCTCGGCACCGTGGCGCTGATCGTTACGGCGATCGGCGGCTGGGGCGCCGGCATCCTCAGCGATCGCTACGGCCGTGCCCGCATCCTGGTCTTTGCCATCGTCTGGTTCACGTTCTTCGGTGTGCTGGCCGGCTTCGCCCAGACGTATCACCAGTTGCTGGTGGCACGCACACTGCAGGGCCTCGGCTTCGGCGGAGAATGGGCCGTCGGCGCCGCGCTGATGGCTGAAGTCATCGACCCGAAGCACCGCGGCAAGGCCATGGGCTATGTGCAATCCGGCTTTGCTCTCGGCTGGGCACTGGCGGCAGTGATCGCAACGCTGCTGCTGGCCTGGTTGCCACAGGACATGGCATGGCGGGCGGCGTTCTGGATCGGCATCATCCCGGCCTCAATCGTGCTGTTTATCCGTCGCCATATCAAAGACGCTCCCATGTTCGAGCGTGCTCGGCAGAGCAGCGCGCCGCGCGCGTCGCTCGCTTCGGTGTTCAATCGCAGGTACGCGCGTTCGCTGATCCTGTCGAGCGTGCTGGTGATCGGGCTTCAGGCCGGCTGCTACGCCATCCTGGTCTGGCTGCCGTCCCTGCAGAGCCAGCGTGAGGTCGCCGCCACCTCGCGGATCGTCACCGTCTTCATCATGGCCTTCGGCTCGTTCTGCGGCTTCGCAGTGGCGGCGGACCTGTGCGATCGCATCGGGCGCCGCCCCACGCTGATCATGCTGTCGATCTGTGCCTGGATCGTCACTGTCAGCTATATGCTGCTGCCGCTGAACCCGACGCTAACCGCCATGCTGGGGTTCCTGGTGGGCTTCTCGGCCATCGGCATGTTCGCCGCGCTGGGACCGTTCCTTAGCGAACTGTTTCCCACCAACGTGCGCACGACCTGCATGGGCTTCGCCTACAACGTGGGCAAGTCAGTCGGCGCCGGCTCCGTCGTCGGCGTGGGCGTGCTGTCCACCCATATCGGCTTGGCCAATGCCATGGGCGCCTTCTGCCTCGCGGCCTATGCGTTCGCGGTATTCGGCATGCTGCTGCTGCCCGAGACCCGAGGTATTGCCATCGAGAACATCGGCACCGAGGACGACAGCGACACGGTCACGCTCGCCAACCCGGCGCGCGCACCTTCCTGAAGGGCGTCGCACGATTACCAGGCCCACTCGGCCATTGACCATGGTTAATCCAACAACAAGGGGAATCCACATGATTCGCATGCTGTACCTGCTGGTCAAGCCAGAAGGCATGACTGACGAAGCCTTCCGCGCTGAATGCCTGCGCCACTACGAGATGTCGCACGATGTGCCTGGCCTGCATCGGTATGAGGTCCGCCTCGTCGCCGGGCAGCCGACCGACACCCATGTGCCTTTTTTCGACATCGGGCATGTGGACGCCATCGGCGAATGCTGGTTCGAGAACGAGGCTGACTACGACCGCTACATGGCTTCCGACGTCCGCAAGGCGTGGTTCGAACACGGCAAGACCTTTATCGGCCGGCTCAAGCCATTTCGCACCGCATCTGTCGCCGGCGAGAGGAGCGCTGGCTAAGCACCGCCTTACCCGATTTAGCGCATAGGCTGAAGCCGGACCGGAGGCGACCCGGTTCCAGCCCCGCTTACCTAGAACAGACAAGGAGACACCATGCTTTACTGCGTTCAGATGGACGTGAAGATTCCCGACTCAGTCCCCGCAGACCGTGCCGAAGCCATCAAGGCGGCGGAAAAGGCGCGGGCGATCGAAATCCAGCGGGCCGGAAAATGGCCACACCTCTGGCGCGTGGCGGGGCGCTACGCCAATATCAGCATCTTCGATGTAGAAAGCCATGACGAGTTGCATGAGCTGCTGTCATCACTGCCCTTGTTCCCCTACATGACCATCAAGGTCACGCCGTTGGCACGACATCCGTCTGCGATCTGAGCAGCGTCACCACTGCATCGAAATGCCTCGTCTGCGGCGCAGGAAGGTTCGCGCCGGCAAGGCGATACCCGCTGGCGGTGACAGGTATGGCGTTGTCACGCTGGCGGACCCCTTGGATCCGACGTGGCAGGACGACGCAGGCCAAGGCTCATACGTCCTGCAAATCAGCGTTCCTGAGAAAGGAGCCCCAAGACCTGCGTTCGCAGCCATTTCACCGCCGGGTCTTCATGGTTTCAAGGATGCCATCCGATCGTGAGCTTGTAGTGCTCGGTCGGAAACGGCAGCTCAAAAATGGGCGACCAGGATCGGGATGTCCTCGGGGCGTTCGCGGAGCGCAGGAATCTGAACCGGGTAGACATTCAGACGGTAGAACAGATCCGAGCGGAACCTCCCGCGCTTGACTGCCTCCGCCAGTTCCTCGTGGCTCGCGGCAACCAGGCGCACATCGACCCGCCGGGTCTGCGTTCCACCGACGCGCTCGAATTCCCCTTCCTGCAGCACACGAAGCAGAGCTGCCTGCGCGCGCGGACTCAGTTTCACCACCTCATCAAGAAAAAGGGCTCTTTTGAAAAATGAGTGGGTTATGCGGCATGCGGGTTGATCGAGGAGAAGTCGAGCTTTCCGGCGATCAGGAAGATCACGGTGCGCATGGTTTTGAAGCTCACATAACCGCGGGCCTTGCGTTTGGCGGCTTGGAACAGGCCGTTGAGCGCCTCCAGGAAGCCATTGGTCTGGCGCGTCTGGGCCCATGCAACGATTCCGTCGAAATGCTTGCGGATCATGCGCGCGACCTCCTTCATTGGCTCGACCTTGGATCGCATGACGTTGGTGCACCACTGCTCGAGCATTGCGGAAACCACGTTGATCTGCTTGCGCTCAAGGATGTCGCGCAACTGCTCGCGATACAGCCAGGCACGGGCAGTGCGTTTGGTCGTGACGTTGGCGATCAACGCGTCGAGATCGGCACGCTGTGCGGCTGGCAAGCCGTCGCGGTCCTTGAGCAGCGTCCAGCGCAGGCCTTTGAGGCTTGGATCGGTCTTCTGTTCGATACGCCGGGTCTTGTCCACGGCTGCCGAAGCGTGAGCCACGACATGGAACTTGTCGAAGGTGATGCGCGCGTTGGGCAAATGCTCACTGACGCCCTTGATGAATGCCGGCGACATGTCGATACTGACCGCCCCGATCTGCTCAGGCGCAGCGTTGTGCTCGTGCAGATATTCAGCGAACTTTCCAACCGTGGCAGCATCCTTGCCTTCGGTCACAAACACGACCTTACGCGCGTCGGCATCAGCGACAAGCGTCAGGTAGTTGTGACCGCGCCTGTAGGACGTTTCGTCAACGGCGGCAGCGGTCATGCCGGCCAGATCGAGTTCGGCCACCGCGAGGTCGACATAGCGCTCGCAGATAGCGTACACGCGATGCCACGACTCACCCACCGTTCTGGCTACAGCAGAAAACGGCATCTGCTGCGCAAGCGCCACCACCATGGCTTCAAACAGCAACGTGAAGCCAGAGAGCTTGCCCGCCCAGTCCGGCTCGACCAACGCCACGCGACCGTCGGGAAGCTTCACGCGTGGCGTGCGGACTTCGAGATAGCAGTCGTGCTCGAAGAAGTTCAGGTGCCGATAGCGTTTGGTCACTGTGTCGTGAACCGGGTGCCCACCCGCGACCTCCGGGTGGGAAAAGCGGCTGCCGGCGACAAAGTCAATCTGGATCGTCAACGTCTTGGTTTTCGCGTTGAAGTCGACTTCCCGGACGAACCACGGATCGCTTACGCCAAGGGCTGCTTCAAACAGTTTGCTATGCATCGCTCGTGTTGCTCTTTACCTGAAACCCGCCACGATACCACCCACTTGAAATTCAAAAGAGGCAGAAAAAGTGTCCCGCCATTTGCCCGTTCGAACTTGCCCTCCCGGCTCGTCACCGCCCCCGTGAATGCCCCTTTCTCGACACCGAACAGTTCCGCCTCGATCAGGTCCGGTGGAATGCAGGCGCAGTTGACGGCGACAAAAGGCTGATCCGAGCGCGGGGAGCTCATATGCAAACCGCGCGCAAAGATCTCCTTTGCCGACGCCCGTCTCGCTTTGCAGGAGAACGGTGACTGACACCGATGTCGCTTTTTTCAACATGCGGGTGGCCTGTCGGAATCGTTCGGAACGACCCGCCGAATTGGCCAAGACTTCGCCTTGTGAAGAGGCGTCGCCAATCGACTCCTTAAGCCGGCTGAGCTGATGCTGTACTGACAGCAGCTCATCTGCCATGAGATCGGGCTGGAGCAGGCGCTCCAGTTCTTCACAGTCTTCCCATTCGCCCGCCGGACGGCCGACGATCTTGCAGAATTCACGGCCACACCCCGCGCATTGCATCTCCTTGAAGATGATGCTGCGACCTATATAGAAGGTAGTAAAGCCGCTGGCATAGCCGACCAGCAGCCAGCAAACCGGTGCGGATGCCGGCCCATGCTCCAGAAGTTGCAGCTCCGCTTCGAAGGCGTCTTGCCACTGGAACTCGGCATGGAAGTCGCCAGTTGCGACATCGAAATCCAGCTTTAGTGGCTGGACGTTCACCATACCTTTGATCAGTGCCAGCTGGGGGCCAGCAAAAAAAGCGTCGGCGGTGGATAGATCGGGACGAATCTTTCGAGCCAGAACGGCGTCGCGCCAGCCGGAATGAAACCCCAGACGCATCAGCAGGCCCCGCGCGCGCGGGGCCCTCAGTGTCGTCTCCAGTTCGGTACGCAAATTCGCAAACAGGCTGCTGTGTGTCAGCAGCATGCGTTGCTCCTGCACCAGATTTTTCCGTGCTGTACGTCGAACGTGACCTGCGAGATGAGATCGCGGCTGTGCGGGAACTTCGGGCTCGATGCATCGGGAATCTTTCTCACCTTTGTCGACGGTGCGTCACGTGTGGCCGGCGTGTCTCCTGGCTCGGAGCCAATGACCATGTACTCCGGCGAGTGTAGACACGGACCCATGGCAACGTCATCAGTGTCCACCCTAGCGGCCATGCGATAGTGCGCGGTGCTGCGGCCATCGCGGAGCAGAGTTCATGATTTGCGCAATCGATGTGCGGGAAATCAGCAACTACCAGAACCGTGCCAGATGCGTTGTGGCATTACACGCCACCACAACGCAACGCGTCCACGCGGGCACACCGCGCTGGCACAACGATTGCAAACACGCCTCTCGCCAAGCATCAGCAATATCCGCTTGTCAGCCGACCCGGAAGAGGCCGGCAGAAGACGGCTCAAGCTCGAGCCGCGCAAAGACCTTCACCACCATCGACAAGGAGACACCAATGTCTGAGAACCGCCTGCAAGACGCTTCCGTGAGCGAAGTCGACGCCGTTGTCGACGGCGCGGGATTCGCCGGGCTCTATATGCTTCACCTTCTTCGCGACAAGCTGAATCTGAAAGTGCGAGTGATTGAAGCCGCCGACGGCGTGGGTGGGACATGATACTGGAACCGCTATCCCGGCGCGCGCCCGCGACATCCCCAGCCATCACTACTCTTACTCGTTCTCCGAAGCACTGCAGCAGGAATGGACTTGGTCCGAAAAGTATGCCGCACAGCCAGAGATCCTGGCGTACCTGAACTTCGTTGCGGACAAGTTCGATCTTACGCGCGACATCCAGTTTGAGACGGCTGTAATCAGTGCGCATTTCAATGAAGGCAGCCGCAGGTGGGAGGTTCGGACAAGCGCCGGGGAACTGCTGATCGCCAGGTTCTTCATTCCCGCCGTTGGCACACTGTCACATGCCAACATCCCGAAGTTCCCCGGTGCGTCTTCCTTCCAAGGTGAGGTCTATTTCACTGGACAATGGCCTAAGGATGGCGTGGACTTCCGGGGCAAGCGCGTCGGGATCATTGGCACCGGAGCCACCGCGATGCAGGCAATTCCACTGATCGCACAGGAGGCCGACCACCTGACTGTTTTTCAGCGCACGCCAAACTTTGCCGCGCCGCTCATGAATGAGCCGATGCGCGCAGAGGTTGACCGTGAAGCGAAGCAGCGCTACACGTTTCTGCGCCGGGGCGCATGGGAAAGCTTCGCAGGCGTACCGTTCGAGCGCTTGCGGCCATCAGCACTGGCGGATACCCCGGCGGAGAGGCAGGCACACTATGAGGCGTGCTGGCAGGGAACCCCTTCGACCAGGACAGCCGCTGATTTCATGCAGCGCCGGTCGCCGTGTTCGATCGGCAACCAGGCAGAGACTCTTCCCTTTCCGCGCCCGTCAAGCGTTCAGACGTACGCTAACGACCCCAACCGCAAAAACGCTCGAGCAGATCCGCCTCAGTTTCATGGACCTCGACCGGCAGGCCGCCCGCGCCCGCAAAGGCCAGATAGCGGGCGCGATGCTGGCCGTTTCGAAACGACGCCACACCCTCGCGGGCAAAGCCAATCAATCCGGCTAACGTACGGCAGCGCCGAATTGTGAACGTTACGTAGGGAATTTCCGGAATCCGCTCCTGCCCGGGTGCCAGGAACTCGCGAATGCCGCGCACCTTGCCCGCATGCCAGTACTGCGCAGCCTGTAGGACATAGTCCGTTTTATCGCGATCTGCGCAAGCAAGCAGCTTCTTCAGGTCGATCAAGACCACCTTATGACGCGAGTCGGGGGCGGCGAAGCCGCATTTCATGCGGGTGAATGAATAGGGACTATGACCGGGGATAGGAACGATCCAGTTCCCATCAGAACTGCGCTGCACCTGATCTGTTGGCAAGGCGACTCCGATTTCTTGTTCTCTCCGAAGCCTCGTCGGGTCCGGATTCGATGCGGCGCTGTTGGAACAGCGCTGCAATGAAATTCGTATGACCAAGCATTATGCGTTAGCGCCGTGCCTGTGTGAACTCGCCAATCACTAAAGCGGATCGCTTCGCCGCGCGGCATGAGTTGCCACCGTCGAAGCTCCGTCGCTGCCCGGCTGCCCAGTTCCGCCGCGTGGGAAACCCATCTGGACCGGTTGACAGCGAGCGAGCCACGAAAAAAATGGCCGACACTTGTGCCGGCCAAACGCCCTTAAGGATGCTCTGCACAAACACGAATCGAGTGTGCTTGGCCGTTTAATAGGAAGCTGAATGCGCCACGACGCCAACCTATCAGCCAGGAGCGAAGCTGCCTGGGACGCGTGGAGCAGCTTCGCGGGCTGTGCGCGAGGCATTGGCGTGAGCCAGAAGCGCGCTCATGCCCCAGCAGCCAGGAGTTTGCCGCGCGCCATCCACAAGTTGGACAGCGCGAACAAGGTCATGAGTTGCGCGGTGTTCTTCCTCAGCCCGCGATAGCGGACCTTGGTGTAGCCGAACTGCCGCTTGATGACCCGGAACGGATGCTCGACCTTGGCCCTGATGCCCGCCTTGATTCGCTCGACCTGATCAACGAGCGCGTCAAGCGGTTTGCTTTGGTCCAGGACGCGACGTTTGCCTGGCTTCATCGCCACGTGCCAGTTCACGCCCGCCCGCGCATCCGGACGCTTCTCCACGCCCTGATAGCCCGCATCGCCAAACGCGTCAGTTTCCTCACCGTGCAGCAGGCTGTTGGCCTCAACCACGTCGTTGACGTTGCCCGCCGTGCCCCGCACCGTGTGCACCAGCCCGCTTTCGGCGTCCACGCCAATGTGCGCTTTCATGCCGAAATACCACTGGTTTCCTTTCTTGCTCTGGTGCATCTCCGGATCGCGTTCGCCCGACGCATTCTTGGTCGAGCTCGGTGCGCTGATCAGTGTCGCGTCCACCACCGTGCCCGCGCGCAGCATCAATCCCTTGTCACGAAGGATGTCGTTGACCAGCGCGAGAATCTGAGCGGCCAGCTTGTGCTTCTCCAGCAGGTGACGGAACCGCAGAATGGTGCTCTCATCGGGCAGCCTCACCGTCCAGTTGTCCAGACCGGCGAACTCCCGATACAGCGGCACATCGTGCAGCGCTTCTTCCATCGCCGGGTCCGACAGGCCGAACCATTGCTGAAGGAAATGGATGCGCAGCATTGCCTCGACCGCGAACGGGGGACGGCCGCGCTTGCCTTCCGGGGCGTACGGAGCGATCAGCATCACCAGATCGGCCCACGGCACCACACGGCTCATCTCGTCCAGGAATTCGCGCCTGCGGGTGCGTTTGGTCGACAAGTTCAGGCCAAGGTCAGTTTGTTTCATGCGCTACATGCTCGCTGGCTCGACGATTCATTGCAAGCACATCCGGCAGCTAATTGTGCAGAGCATCCTTAACAGTGAAAGCCAAGGTCGATATGAAACTGTCGTGGGCACGCCCAGAAGAGCGCGCCACGGCGTGAGGGTGGAGAATTAGAAGCGATGGCGCATGCCAAGCATTGCGCCGGTCTGGTTTTGGCCTGGCATCGTATTGGGCGTACCGGTCACACCGTAGGTGGCATTGCCCTTGTTGTTCACATAGCCAAGCAGCAGGTAAGCGTCAGTGCGCTTGGACAAAGCGTAGTCGGCATTCAGCACGAACATCCACGAATCCTTGCTGTCGGTGCGGGCGTCGGTGTAGTAAGCCGCGCCGGTCAGGGTAAAGGCGGGAGTGAACTTGTAGTTCGCGCCGAGCCAGTACAGGTTGTCGTGACGGGCCATACCAGTCGTGACTTCGTCACGCATCCAGCGGTAGCCGCCAAACACCTTGGCAGCACCGAAGGCATACGACGTACCAATCGCAGCACGTTTTGCGGCGAGGTCCGCGGAAGCCAGGGTGCTCCCCTGGAACTGGTCGTACGCGACGCCCACCGAGAACGGCCCGTTCGCGTAGGCCAAACCACCACCAAAGTTCTTGCCGACCTGGAAGTGGCCCGGCACTTCGCCGCCCAGGCCAGAGTTCACGTCGCGGCCGAAGCTATAGAAGCCGGTTGCCGTCAAGCCGCCGAACTTACCGGCGTACTTGATGGCGTTGTCGGCGCGGCCATTAAATTGATTGTCGACCGAATTCAGTGAGTAGATGGGGCCTACCGACATCGGATCGTAGGCGCCGAACAGGTCATAAAGCGAGTTTTGCTGTCGGCCGAGGGTGACGGCACCGAAATTTCCCTGCAGGCCAACATAGGCCTGGCGACCGAAGAGCCGGCCACCCTGCGCGGATTTACCGCTATCGATATCGAAGCCGCTTTCCAGCACGAAGACGCCCTTCAGATTACTGCCGAGGTCCTCGACCCCGCGCAGACCCCAGCGTGAACCTGAGAGCCCGCCGGAAGTCACGCCAACGACTGAGCCACTGCCGTTTGCGCCACCATTGACGTGGTTTTGGAAATTTATGCCGGCATCAGCGATGCCATAGAGCGTCACATTGGACGACGATTGGGCAAAGGCAGAGCCGGACATGGCGCAAGCTGCGGCTGCTACTGCGAAGAGAGCTTTTTTCACTGTCAATTCCAGGTTCTTATTTGGCGGAGGGTCCAGCCGGTGGCGTCACGGCTTGCATGCGAGCCGAAAACCACCCACCGACGCGGCCGCCAGATAGTGCGACAGGAATGTGACAGTAATGAGTCAACAATTATGCATATATTCGCACAATCATTTCAAAATAAAGAACAATATGTGCGAGTCCGGCAGCTACACTCCATCGCCGGGGCGCGCCGATATCTCTCCGACGTGAGTGACAGATTTTTGACGAAAATTGTGTCGGTCTGCCCCAATCCTCCCCGATTTCCCGGTTATGAACGCTTGGCAGTGGCATTACCGATGAGACCGTCTGGCATGCCGGGGCACGATTGCGCCTGACCGTCGATGAAGACCGACGGCCCTGCCACCGACCCCGCGTCAACCGGGTTCCAGGACCAAGTCACCGGACCAACTCACCGTACCGACTCGGCCGATCACGGCAGCCTGTTCCACGCATACATAGAAGCGTTCAAAGAAGGCGGTATCATGGCGCTCGCGCGATACAAAGCCATACCTGCCATGTTGGCCCTTGCCTTGCGAGACCTCCATCGATGCTCGCATCAGACGCTGCTCGCAAACCAGGCTTGCCAGTGCTGCCCCCTCTCTGAGCATCCACGCACTGAGGTCTCGCAGTGAAAGATCAAGCATTTTTGCGGCATGCGCCCGACTCCAAGACGCATTCGGTTCTCCAAAGACTGCCCGCGCAAGTTTCAAGGTAAGGGGTTTCGCCGGATCATGCGCCCAGTTGCGCAGTGAGTGATCACCGCTCTCGTCCCGGATGGGGCGTCTTCCCACATCCACTGGCAGATTCACCCCGGTGATGGCCGTTGCCCAGTCGGAGGCCAGGAACAAGACAGCCTTTGCCACTTCTTCTGCCCCGACCAGCCGTCCTGGCTCAGTTGCGCGGCGCGCAGCGCAGCGACATAGCCACCACCGCCGCCCACGATCCAGTGCATCCGGTAAATCCGCTCGACATCACAGGCAACGTCCTCCAGGACACGCCGATGATCGGCCAGGCCATGCAATGCCTCGCCGCGGACAAGGACACGCACGCCATCGTGCTCATCATCGGCATGATGCACAGCATTGCCGATGCATTCGTCCAGGCACTATCGCAAGCGCGCAAGGAGGTGCACTGTCCCATCGTCGTCATCTGGGTGGGCGCGCTGGAAAGCAGCATCCAGGCACTGGAAGCCGCGGGCATTCCCGTATTCCTGGACATCCCCCAGGCGACGACCGCCATGTCGCGTTGCCTGTGGGCCACCACCGCGCAGAAGGCCATTGCGACACGCCCCCAAGCCCCCGCGCCTGGCGCACACAGGGACGCCGGCGGCACGGCTGCCACGCTTTCGGAATGGGATGGCAAGCAACTGCTTTCCAGCCAGAAGGCAGTGGCTATTCCCAAGGGCTGGCTGCTACAGGAAGGCGCTCCGCTGCCCGCCGATCTGCCATTTCCGCTGGTTGCCAAGCTGCAGTCCCCCGAACTGCTGCACAAGAGCGATGCGGAGGCGTGGTCCTGCGCATACAGAACGAGGAAGCGTTGCACGCTGCCACGCAACGACTGTTCAAGCTGGGCCGTGAATTGAAGGTGCCCGTGCAAGGCGTGCTGGTGGAGCAGATGCTGCCCTTTGACCACGAACTACTGCTGGGATTGCGGCGCGACGCCCGTTTCGGCCCTGTGCTGACGATCGCGCGCGGGGGGGGGGTAGAGGCGGAACTCGATCCGGACGTCGTCAACCTGCTGTTGCCGGCATCTCAGCCCGACATCGTCCAGGCCATCGAGCATTTGCGCTGCGCAAAGCTGTTGCACGGCTTCCGAGGCAAGGCAGGCGCCGACATCGGAAAGCTGAGTGCGCGCATCGCCGAACTCTGCAGCTGGTTCACTGCGCAATCGCTGCAAGAGGTGGAGATCAACCCGTTCGCCATCCGCGGCGACGATGCCTGGGCCCTGGACGCACTGATCACGCCCCAGGCGGCATAACGACTCAGGGCGCGCGCAGCAAAGGCATGCGCGCCCACCATTGCTAGAATATGGAACTCGTTGATGCGCGCACAAGCGGAAAGCCAGGCACCGACGAACGGGCCAGCCCATCGCCAGGACATTCAAGCCCGCCATTTTCACGAAAGGCGACCTCCATGACAGCCGCTGTATCTCATCCACTCGGGCGGGCCCGGAGAGCGCGGGTTCCGAACCTGGCCCTGCCAGCTACGGCCGCGGCGGCATGCGTCCCACGGTGACCGATGCCGATCTGCTGCTGGGCAAGCTCGACCCCGCGCGCTTCGCAGGCGGCAGGCATCGGCACCATCGTGCGCATCAACCAGAAGACCGCCTCCATCGAGTGCGACCCGAACGAAGGCCACTGGCGCGTCTCCTTCGCACTACTGCGCAAGGTCGTCGACCTGTAGCTCCAACAGCTTACCGTCGCAGCCAGACGGGTTCCGCTAATGGTTACGTCGTCAAGATACGACATCGGCGGCCGAGCCTATTCGCTCACTGGGTTCTGGTGCAAAACGGCGGGCAATAGGAGCCGGATGAATCGAGAGGTTCACGTCCGGTTCTGCGAGGGCCTGCGGTGGGATTCCCGTGGGCTACTCACCTATTCGGGCTAGTCAGGCAGGCGTTGACCTGGTACAGGGATTCTTTTATGGGCGAACCATGACCCTCAGCCTTCTGCTTACGTTTCTGGAGGCTGGCGGGGTATCCTTACGGATGAGAAAGAAAGGGCGCTGGAAATAACAGTGACGCTGCTGCTGTCGCATTCGGAAACGGGAGGAACGGTTATGAAATGTCCGCCAGAACTGGCGATGGAGGCGGAACGGCTGAAGGCCCTGTCCGCGTATGGGCTCGGACCTGAGCAGCCGTTACCCAGCCTCGACCCAGTCGTCAGGATCGCCGCGCGTATGTTCAACATGCCGGTCGCGGCCGTGAACATGATCGGCAGCGACCGTGTTTTCTTCGCTGCAAGTGCTGGCCTGGAAAGTGGCAAAGTCGACATGAGCCGCGACGTCTCCTTTTGCGCCCATGTGATTGGGCAGGGCCGGGAGATGGTGGTGCCCGACGCTAGGCTCGACGAGCGGTTTCACGACAACCCACTGGTCACGGGGCCGGCCAATGTGCGCTTTTATGCAGGCGTCCCCCTGTGGTCGCCTGATGGTCACCCGCTCGGCGCGCTCTGCGTGATCGACAGCAAGCCGCATCACGATTTCTCTCCGGACGACCGTGAGCGTCTCGGCGAACTGGCGAAGATGGCCGCCGACAGGCTGGAGTTGCGTCGCGTGGAAATTGCGATGCAACAGACCGCAGAGCCCTTCCGGGAAATTGACCGCAACCGGTCCGGCGCCCTGGTACAGTTCGATGAGAAGCACGCCGTGATTGCCTGGAACGATGCAGCTGCTGCCCTGTTTGGATACCGACCAGAGGAAGGGTTTGCCCAATCCTTCGATGCTCTCGTTCCCGAGCGCGAGAGGGACGCTGTGCGCGACCTCGTTGCGGGTTCCGCGGCCGGCCTGGCCGACGACAGACTGTCCATGGCGGCAAACCTGCACGGGTTGCGCAAGGACGGCACGGAATTCGGGATCCGACTGTGCGTGAGTCGTGGGCGCCGGAATGGCAGCCCGATATTCAACGCATTCCTGACTGATCGGGCTGCACTTCGACGCGAACAGGAGGAGCTGCAGCGTCTGGCCAACACTGACAGTCTCACCGGGCTGGTCAACCGGGGTGGCTTTTATCGACGTGTAGAAGAGACGCTCAAGAATACGTCGTCCTCGGCCCTGTTAATGATCGACCTCGATGCCTTCAAGCACATCAATGCCACATTAGGCCACGCGATTGGCGACGGCATCCTTTGCGAAGTAGCCCAGCGTCTGGCGATGGCCGCACGGCAAAACGCTATCGTTGCGCGCATCGGCGGAGATGAGTTCACGATGCTGCTGGAAGACGCCGACGCCGCACAGGCGAACGAGACGGCCAGCGCCGTCATGAGCAGTGTTTCCGAACCGATCATCATCGCCGGACAGGAGATGCGCTTGACGGCCTGCTGCGGCATAGCGACGGCGCCGCTTCACGCATTGGAAGCGGTGCAGCTCATCGGTAATGCAGGCCTGGCGCTTTCGAGGGCAAAAAGCCTCGGCCGTGGCAAATCGGTATCGTTTGTCAGCGAACTGAGGGAAACAGCGGTGGCAAATCAACTCTACAACATGGAGTTACACCGGGCCGTCAATGATGGCGAATTCGTGCTCTTCTATCAACCGCAGATCCGGCTGGCAGACGGTACCCTTGCCGGAGCGGAGGCGCTCATACGCTGGCTGCATCCGCAGCATGGTCTTCTTTCGCCCGCAGCTTTTCTTCCCGCACTGGAAAGTGGTCCACTGGCAGCGGCGGTGGGATGGTGGGTCCTTGATGAAGCCTGTGCGCAAGCGGCACTCTGGCGTAGGAGCGGCGCGAAGGACTTCCGGATTGGCGTCAACCTGTTCGCCGCGCAGATTGTCACGAATGGCGACCTTGATTCCCAGGTTTTTTCGATCCTGGAACGGCACGACCTGCCGCCGTCGGCGCTCGAACTGGAAGTCACCGAAAACATCGTGCTCGACCGCGACGACGCGGTGCTGGAATCACTTGAGAAACTAAGGAAGCATGGCGTCGGGATTGCCCTTGACGATTTCGGAACCGGCTATGCGTCGCCAAGTCTGCTTAAACGCTGTCCGGTCACCCGGATCAAGATTGACCGGTCTTTCGTGCAAGGCATGCTCGAATCGGAACGTGATGCCTCGGTGATCCGTGCCATTCTACACGTGGCGCGCAGTTTCAGGATGGAGACGATTGCCGAAGGTGTCGAAAGCGAGCAGCAACGTGAGGTCCTGAAAAGCCTGGGCTGCCATGAGGGACAAGGATTTCTGTTCGGCCGTCCTGCCCCCGCCCCCCGATTCGCGGCCGCTTTCGGGATTGAGCTGCCCACCCGGCTCTTGACACACGCATAAACGTGCGCAACCGAGGTCCAGTCGGGATGAGGGAGTACAAAATCTGCAGTGCGAAAGGGGCGAAGCGCTTTATGGCCCGATTCGGTTTTTCGGAGGCTGACTGCCCTTCCCCTACCGCCGTGAAGGAGAGCGTGCAAATGCTGGGGAGGCGAATTTTGTCAGGCACCCTGACTTGCGGTGAGGGTGTTACGGTTAATCCGAGAGCGTGCAAATGTTGGGGAGGCCGATTTCGTCAGGCGCCCGGACTTTCCGCGAGCATGTCACGGCCTGTTTTGTTTGGCGACCAGTGAGAGTTCGACCATGCTGTCCTGGTGGATTGGCTGTGACGCGAAGCAGCGAGCTCGAGCGCCGCTATGCGGTTGGGTGAGAGTTCCCCGTTCAAAACCGCGACCCTGACCTGCATCAGGCAATGCGCTCCTTGGTCCGTCCAGCGCATCTGTTGCTTCTTAGCCATGCGATGGCTCACGACTTTTAGTTCACCGCGGACTCCGCGATGCTACTGCTGATTGGCAGGCCCTTTCGATACCGTCCGCCGTAGTTGACCAACGTAGGTGAGTGGCCCTGTCAGTTTCAACCGCACCTACGCCATCACTGCCCTCAAACTTGTCCTGTCAGCGGCGCTGCTCGGCTTGCGCTGGGCCAAGGTCGCTCTGATTGAGACCTTGACCCTGATCGCAACACGTACCCATCGCGTGCGCCCGGATCGCACCAAGCCTCGTCCGCCTCGCCACAAGCCCCATCGACACGCTGCTTCGACGCGGCGACGAGCCCATACGCGCGCACGTTCCAGGCGAATTCCGACGCGACTTGCGAGGCCGCGCGCCGGGCGCTGCTGAGCCAGGGTTATGTGTCGAGTTCGGCCCATCCCGATACGATCGATGGCAGCAAGAATTTCCAGCCGACCAACGACACGCACGTCGTGATCGCCTTTCATGTCGTCTGCGCGGACGCGAACGCAGACGGTACGCACCGCCTATGTGAACGCGGTACAGGACCGCTACGCGATGAAGAAGACCAGCACGTCGGCCAGCGTCGGCCTGAGCGTGCTCGGCTCGCTGTCGTTGCCGATCGGCTCGGGCAGCGACTCGATGGTCAAGATCGCGAGCGAGACGATTCCCGCCGGTGTGTTCTACGAGCGCTTCTTCAATCTGGTTGACCATTTTCTGAAGGTCGATCCGGGGCGGCGCGACCGCGCGACAGTGAAGGCCGCGAAGAAGGAGCACGTTGCGCCGCTGCCCGAGCCCGCGCCGACGCATGCGGGCGAGCCGATGAAGATGACGGCGCCCACCGTGCCGACGCCGCCCGCCTCGCCAGTTCCGGTTCAGCCGGCCGCACCTGCACCGGCTCCAGCAATCCCGTCGCCTTCGCCGACATCGAAGGCGCCTGACGGATCAACGGCCACTACGTATCTGCCCTCGGAGGGCTTGGTCGCCGGTGTCTGTTCCCCGTCCTTTATAGTGGCCTGGACCAAACTGGCGACGCTGCCGTCGAGACCCTTCTACCGAAGGACTTTCACCCTGCTTTTGGCCTCTCCCCAAGCCGCAATGGGCCGACATGGGGCGGCTGCGCGAGACGCAATTGTCACGAAGCGCTCTTAGCGATTCAATACCGTGCGGAATCCTACATGGATGGTGGAAACGGTGGCTTCTTGTGGCTGCCGGGACGCGGGCCGGTAACGTACGCAGAAGTCCGGCGCGCAAAGGAACGAACCTCCCTTTATGACCCTTGCCATGTCAGCTGCATTGCCGTCGCCAGTAACGGCGTCGGGCTCACGAGTTGCGATCAGGGGGTTGACCGCTTGATCCGGGGCGTGGCCGGGTCGATAGACGTCGGCGGTCCATTCCCAAATATTGCCTATGGTGTCATACAGGCCATAGCCGTTGGCCGGAAAGCAGCCAACCGGCGCGGTGCCGGCATGGCCGTCAGCTTTGCTGTTAAATTGGGGAAAGCGGCCTTGCCAGGTATTGGCCATCTCTCGGCCGTTAGGGCGTGGCACATTGCCCCAAGCATAGGCCGCCCCATCCAGACCGCCCCGGGCAGCATACTCCCACTGGGCCTCCGTGGGCAGCGAACGGCCCAACCAGTCTGCATAGGCCCTGGCATCCTCATAGGCGATATGGACGACCGGGTGATTGTCTTTGCCCGCTATGGAGCTGCCTGGCCCCGAGGGGTGGCGCCAGTCGGCGCCCGGCACCCAAACCCACCAGCGATAGGCGGCGTCGGCTGGCGCGCCAGACTTGGGCGGCACGAATACGGCGGAACCGGCAGGCCCGGCGGCGCTTCGCCGCTCCGCGACGGTCACATGGCCGGTCGCGCGCACGAATGCAGCGAACTGCGCGTTGGTGACCTCATGGCGGTCGATGGAGAAGGCAGCCACGCTGACGCGATGGACTTCACGCTCTTCTCGATAGCCCTGGTCGGAGCCCATCAGGAAGGTGCCGCCGGCAATGTGGACCAGGCCGGCGCGGTTGGGCTGGCCGGCACGGCCCGGGCCGAAGCCGTCGGGCAAGCCGCGATAGGATTCGCATAGGGCGGCCGGCAGCGAGCCGCGGACTGCGGCGGACGGACCTACAGCCGCCTCGCCGGCGATGCCCGCCACCGGCTCGGCCGCGATCGCCCCCGCGAGCAGCAGCGCCAGCATC
Organism: Cupriavidus sp. FW305-26; assembly: GCF_058787975.1. NCBI lineage: Bacteria > Pseudomonadati > Pseudomonadota > Betaproteobacteria > Burkholderiales > Burkholderiaceae > Cupriavidus > Cupriavidus sp. FW305-26. The sequence continues at coordinate 21,929 of NZ_JBYTAH010000039.1, read as the reverse complement.
CCGGCCGCGCCCGCGCGACTACTGGCCCAGGCCACGGATGTCCTGATAATAGGAAATGCCATTGCTGTAGCCCTTGCGCTTATCCAGTCCATCGAACTCTACCACGCCGTTCTCGCGCCGGTAATCCTCATAGGCTGCAACCAGTTCCTTGAGCTTGTCGGGCCGGCTAGCGGCGAGGTCGTTCAGTTCCGCACGGTCTTTCGACAGGTCGAACAGCTCCCAGCGGTCCTTGCCCCAGGGCGCATTGGCCTGCACGATCTTCCAGTTGTCCTGGCGCATGGCCTTGCGTCCGTTCAGCTCCCAGCCCATGCGGAATTCTTCGTGCACGGCGGCACGCTGCCCGGTCAGGAAAGGCAGCATGGAATTACCGCGCATCGGCGCGATCGGCCGTCCGCGATAGGTCTGCGTGGGGGCCTGCACGCCCGCCAGAGCCAGCAGGGTCGGCGCGATGTCGGTCACGTGGGCAGGTACGCTTGAAGTCTGCCCTCGACGCACGCCCGCAGGCATGACTACGATGCCGGGCACGCTGATGCCGCCCTCGTACATAAAGGCCTTGTACAGGTTGAACGGCGTCGAGCCCACCTGCGCCCAGCCGGGGCCATACTCGGCGAACGAGCCTGGCCGGCCCACGTTCCTCAGGCTGTTGTCCCGGTGCTTCTCGGCCCAGGCGCGGGTGGCGCCCTCATCCAGCACGGTATTGCCGTCGGCGCCGTTGTCGGACAGGAAGATCACAACGGTGTTGTCGACCTGCTTCTGCTGTTCCAGGTAGGCCAGCACCCGGCCGATCTCCGCGTCCATCGCTTCGACCATGGCGGCGTAGACCGCCATGCGCCGGGATTCCTGGCGCCGCTGCTCTTCGCTCAAGGCATTCCACTTCGGCCACACGCTGTTGCCCTGGTAGGCCTGCATGTCTGCGGGCACGATGCCCAGCGCCTTCATCCGTTCCAGCCGCCGGGCGCGGATCACGTCATAGCCGACGTCGTACTTGCCCTCGTACTTGCGGATCAGTTCGTCCGGCGCCTGCAAGGGCCAGTGCGGCGCGGTAAAGGCCAGGTAGCCGAAGAAGGGCTGCTTGCTGTCCCGGTCCGCGTCAATGTACTCGACTAGCCTCGAGGCAAAGAAGGTGCTGGAGTAGAAATTGGCCGGAATCTTCACCGGCTTGCCGTCTTCGCGGTACGTGGCTTCCGGCGTCTTGTTCTCGTCGAAGGTGATGATTCCGGTCTGGTCAAAGTGGCTGGCGCCGCCATTGACCATGGCATAGCTGCGGTCGAAGCCACGTGCCCGTGGGCTGTGCTCCTCCTTGACGCCGAGATGCCATTTGCCGGTCATGTAGGTGCGATAGCCGGCGTCCTTCAGCAATTGCGGAAAAGCCAGCGCTCGTTCGTTCAGGAATCCTTCGTAGCCGGGCTGGCTGCGCTGCTGCGGTGTCATCAGCTCGGCCATGCCGCCGAAGCCGACCAGATGGTTATCGGTACCCGACATCAGCATGGCGCGCGTCGGCGAGCAGAACGGCGAGGCGTACAAGCTCGTCATCTTCAGGCCCCGGGCGGCCAGGCGGTCCAGGTTGGGCGTGGCAATCTCGCCACCGAAGGCGCCGATATCCGAATACCCGAGATCGTCGGCGACGATCAGCAGGATATTGGGGCGCGCGTCGCTGGCCTGCGCCGTCGTGTGCGGCGCTACAGCCGCAGCCAGCGCGAGTGCGCCGGCAAGTTTCCACAGTGTGATTTTCATGTCTCCACCATTGTTGTGTGCCGGACGCTCTTTTGTCGCCCGTCGGCGCCACCTCCGAACAGCAGCACCGGCTTCGCCCAGATCGCCTCCGGTGTGTCTACCCGGATATCAGCCGGCCGGCTACTCGCTGAAATGCCTGATCACCAGTTGGTTGAATCGCTCGGCGTGCTCGATCTGCGTCCAGTGGCCGCACTTGCCGAACACGTGCAACTGCGACTTCGGGATCAGTTCCAGCAGCTTCAGCGAGCTGGCGAGCGGGATCACCCGGTCATCCCGGCCATGGACGATCAGCGTGTCGTGCGGCAGCGCGCGGATGCGGGCCTCGTCGCTCGCCAGCGCATCGACCCAGCGCTGGCGAGGCGCGGGGAACATGCTGGAAAACGCTTCCTGATAGCCGGGCCGGATGCTGGCTTCATAGCGCAGCTTCGCCAGGTCGTCATTCACCAGCGTGCGGTCGGACGCGAAGATGTCGAGCAGCGTGCGCATGTTCCTGATAGACGGGGTGTAGCCCCAGGCCGCGTCGAGTCCTTCCGTCAGCGGGAATTTCGTGCCGGCGCTGCCCATCAACACCAGCCGGCCGACGCGCTCGGAGGCCCGGATGGCCAGCGCCAGGGCCAGTGCGCCGCCGAACGAGTTGCCCACCACGTGGGCGCGCCCAATATCGAGCGCATCCAGCAACCCGAGCGCATGCGCTACCCAGTTGTCCATCGAATAGCGATAGCCGGCCGGGCGCTCGGTCTCGCCGAAGCCCGCCATGTCCGGCGCGATCACGCGGAAGTGCTTTGCCAGCGCCGGCATGGTCAGCCTCCAGTTGGCATACGCGGTGACGCCCGGGCCCGAGCCGTGAATCAGCAGCACGGGCTGGCCCTCGCCCAGGTCATGATAGTTAGTCTCGATACCGTTGGCCGCGATGCGACGGCCGATTTCCGGATTGGATTGCATTGGAACTACCCTTTGTAAGCTTAACTCAGGCTGAGCTTCAGCGCCCGCGCTGCTTTGCGCTCTGCCCGCCGATGCCAAAATGCGCCTTCGGCATCTCGGTGATAATCACGCGCACCGATTCGACGGGTGCGTCAAGCGTGCGATGGATGGCTTCGGTGACCTCGGCGATCAGCCGCTCTTTCTTGTCGTCGTCGCGGCCCTCAAGGATGTACAGATGTGCGATCGGCATGATGGCCTCCTCGTCAGATAAAGCGCAGGCTGACCGAGCCCATGCCTTGCACGCGCAGCGTCACGTTGTCGCCGGGCTCGACGGCCACGGCCTCGGTGATGCCGCCCGACAGGATCAGGCTGCCGGCCGGGATGGATTCACCGCGCGCACCAAGGTGGTTGGCCAGCGCCGCGACCGCGCCGGCCGGGTGCCCCAGCACCGCCGCACCGGCCCCGAACGCCGCCGCCCGGCCGTTCTTCTCGAGCACGATGCCGAGCGTGCGCAGGTCCACGCCCTCCACCGCCAGCGGCTGGCCGCCGACGACGAAGCGTGCCGCCGAGGTGTTGTCGGCCACCACGCTCTTCAGGTCGAACTTGAAGTCCCGGTAGCGGCTGTCGATGACCTCGATGCCGGCCACGATGAAATCGGTGGCTGCGAGCACGGCGCCGATATGGCAGCCGGGTCCCTTCAGTTCGGTCTTGGTCACAAAGGCGATTTCGGGCTCGACCTTGGGGTGGATCAGTTCTGCGGTGCGGCACTCACCGCCGTCAGGCAGGCCGTAGGTATCCACCAGGAAGCCGAACACCGGCGTATCCACGTTCATCTGCCGCATCTTGGCGTGCGACGTCAGCCCCGCCTTGTAGCCGACGATGCGCGCGCCGCGCTCCAGCAGGCGGTCGCGGACCGCGTCCTGGATCGCGTAGGCGTCCTCCCAGTCCATCCCAGGATGGTCGTCCGTGATCTTGGGCGTATCGCGCGCCTCGCGCACGCAATCGTCGAGGTGCGCGGCCAGCGCCGCGATGGTATCGGTCGACAGGTTCATGCTGCCTCCTTCTGTGCCGTGGCCGCCTGGCGCTGCCTGGCGAGCGTCAGCGCGGTGTCTTCAATCATGTCTTCCTGGCCGCCCACCATGCCGCGCCGGCCGAGTTCGACCAGAATGTCGCGTGCCGGCACGCCGTATTTCTCGCCGGCGCGCTTGGCGAACAGCAGGAACGAGCCGTAGACGCCGGCGTAGCCCAGCGTCAGCGCATCGCGATCGACGCGGATCGGGAAATCCATCATCGGCACGACCAGGTCCTCGGCGACGTCCTGGATCTTCCACAGGTCGACGCCAGTCTCGATGCCCATCCGGTCGCAGACCGCGACGAAGACCTCAAGCGGCGTATTGCCCGCGCCGGCGCCCAGCCCAGCCGCCGCGCCGTCGATGCGATTGGCGCCGGCTTCGACGGCCGCGAGGGAATTGGCGATGCCCATCGCCAAGTTATGGTGGCCGTGGAAGCCCAGTTCGGTCTCGGACCGCAGCGCCGCGCGTACGGCGCTGATGCGCCCCTTCACGTCGTCGGGCAGCATATAGCCGGCCGAGTCGGTGATGTAGAGGCAGTTGGCGCCATAGCCTTCCATCAGCTTCGCCTGCGCGACTAGTCCTTCCGGGCTGCTCATGTGGCTCATCATCAGGAAGCCTACGGTATCCATGCCGAGCTTGCGCGCCAGCGTGATGTGCTGCTCCGATACGTCCGCCTCGGTACAGTGGGTCGCCACGCGAATGGTGTGGACGCCCAGCTCGTGCGCCTGTCGCAGGTGGTCGACGGTGCCGATGCCCGGCAGCAACAGCGCCGAGACCTTGGCATGCTTCAGCAGCGGGATGACCGCGCCGAGGTACTCGGCATCGGTGTGCGCCGGGAAGCCGTAGTTGACCGACGAGCCGCCAAGGCCGTCGCCGTGGGTCACTTCGATCAGCGGCACGCCGGCCGCGTCCAGCCCGGTCGCGATGGATCGCATCTGGTCCAGCGTCATCTGGTGGCGCTTGGGGTGCATGCCGTCACGCAGCGTCATGTCGTGGACGGTAATTCGCTTACCTTGGAGAGTCATTGCCATTCCTTGTTGGTGCGATCGTTGGAGTAAGGCGCTCTGGCCAATCAGGCGGGGGTTCCCTCTGCCGGGGCCAGCGCAATGCGGCCCGCCAGCAGTTCCTCGGCGAACATCTCGGCGGTGCGCGCGGCGGCGGCCGTCATGATGTCCAGGTTCCCCGCATAGCGCGGCAGGTAATCGCCCAGCCCTTCCACCTCCAGGTAGATCGACACGCGCTTGCCGTCGAACACCGGCCCGTTAACCAGCTTGTAGCCGGGCACGTAGCGCTGCACGTCGGCGATCATCGCATTCACGGAAGTGACGATGCGCTGCTGGTCGGGTTCGTCTTCGGTCAGGCAGTGCACCGTGTCGCGCATGATCAGCGGCGGCTCGGCCGGGTTGATCACGATGATGGCCTTGCCCTCCTTCGCGCCGCCCACCGCCTTCACCGCCGCTGCCGTGGTGCGCGTGAACTCGTCGATGTTCTTGCGCGTGCCGGGGCCGACCGAGCGCGACGACACCGTCGCCACGATCTCCCCGTACGCCACCGGCTGCACGCGCGAGATCGCGTGGACCATCGGGATCGTTGCCTGGCCGCCGCAGGTGACCAGGTTGACGTTCATCTCGCGCGAGCCGAGGTGTTCCTTCAGGTTCACCGGCGGCACGCAATACGGCCCGATGGCGGCCGGCGTCAGGTCGATCATCATCACGCTCAGGGCGTTCAGCTTGCGGCTGTTCTCGGCATGGGCGTAGGCGCTGGTCGCGTCGAAGGCGATCTGCACGTTGTCGGCGATGACGTGCGGCACCAGGCCATCCACGCCGTCGGCGGTGGCCTTCAGGCCGAGCTCGCGAGCCCGCTTCAGGCCGTCGGATTCCGGGTCGATGCCGACCATCCAGACGGGTTCTAGCACGGGGCTGCGCATCAGCTTGGCGAGCAGGTCGGTGCCGATATTGCCGGGACCGATCAGCGCGCAACGGATCTTCTTGGTCATGGGAATGTCCTTGTGTCTTTTGTCTGTCAATGAACCCGCCGGCGCTTCAGGCGAAGCGCACCGAGCACGCACCGATCCCGCCGATCGAGACGCGGAAGCTGTCGCCCGCCGCGACCGGCGCCATCGCCGCCAGCGCGCCCGACAGGATCGCCTCGCCCGCCTTCAGCGGGATACCGAGCCGGCCGAGCGTGTTGGCCAGCCATGCCACTGCGTTCACCGGCGAGCCCAGCGCGGCCGCGCCGGCGCCGGTGCCGATCACCTCGCCGTTCTTCTCGAAGACCATGCCGCACGTGGCGAGGTCGACATTGCGCGCACTGACCGCCTTGTCGCCGAGCACGAAGACGCCGCACGAGGCGTTGTCCGCGACGGTGTCGCCGATCTTGATCTTCCAGTCGCGGATGCGCGAATCGACAATCTCGAAGCACGGCATCACGCATTCCGTGGCGGCCAGCACCATGGCGTTAGTGACGCCGGGGCCGATCAGGTCACGTTTGAGGATGAATGCGATCTCGCCCTCGGCCTTGGGCTGGATCAGCGTGTCCAGCGGGATGCATTCGCCTTCCCCGTAGACCATGCCGGACAGCAGGTAGCCAAAGTCGGGCTGGTAGACGCCGAGCATGTCCATCACGGCCTTGGAGGTGACGCCGATCTTCTTGCCGATGACGGTCTCGCCCGCGTCGAGGCGGCGCTGCACGAAGCGCTGTTGGATGCGGTAGGCGTCGTCGACCGACAGGTTCTCGAACTGCGAGGTCAGCGGCGCGACCGTCTGGCGCGTAGCCATGGCGTCGTAGAGCCGATCGCCCAGCGCTTGAATCAGGGTAGAGTTCATTTCCAATTTCCGATGAAGTGAATCAGAGCTTGATGCAGACGTTGCGCAGCTCCGTGTAGAACTCGAGCGAATGCACGCCGCCCTCGCGCCCGATGCCAGACTGCTTGGCGCCGCCGAACGCGGTGCGCAGGTCACGCAGGAACCACGAGTTGACCCAGGCGATGCCGACCTCGATGGCACCGGCGACACGATGGGCGCGCGCCAGGTTGGTGGTCCAGATCGCGGTGGCAAGACCGTACTCGTTGGCGTTGGCGCGGCCGATGACCTCGGCCTCGGTGTCGAACGGCATCACCAGTGCGCAGGGGCCGAAGATTTCCTCGCGGGCGATGGGCGAGTCGTCGCCCAGCCCGGTCCAGATGGTCGGCTGGACCCAGGCGCCTTCGCGCAGTTCGCCCGGCATGTCCGGCACGCCGCCGCCGGTGACGACCGTCGCGCCCAGCTCGGCGGCCTTGTGGTAGTAGGACAGCACCTTGTTGCGATGCTCCTGGCTGATCAGCGGGCCCATGCCGGTGTCTTCCGCTTCGGGCCGCCCCGGGCGCAGGCGCTCGGCACCTTCTTTGAGCGCGGCGACGAAGCGGTCGAACAGCGGGCGCTCGACGTAGACGCGCTCGGTGCCCAGGCACACCTGTCCGGCGTTGGCGAAGCACGAGCGCAGCGTGCCTTCCACCGCAGCGTCGAAATCGCAGTCGGCGAAGACGATGGCGGCGTTCTTGCCCCCCATCTCCAGGCTGACCGGCCGCGCACCGTCGGCGGCGGCTTTCATGATGGCAGCGCCGGTGCGGGTTTCGCCGGTAAAGGTGATGGCATTGACGCCGGGACTGGTAGTCAGGAATTCACCCGCCGACTGCGGGCCGAAGCCATGGACGACGTTGTAGACGCCGCGCGGCACGCCGGCGGCATTCATTACCTCGCCCAGCAGCGCCGCCGTCTGCGGCGTCTCCTCGGACGGCTTGACCACGACGGTGTTGCCGCACGCCAGCGCCGGCCCGACCTTCCACGTCATCAGCAGCAGCGGCAGGTTCCACGGGCAGATCACGCCGACCACGCCGACCGGGCGGCGGATCGCGTAGTTGATCGCGCCCGCGCCATCCTGCGTCGGCATCTCGAAGCTTTCGCCGGGCACGTTCTTGACGACGTCGGCGAACACCTTGAAGTTGGCCGCGCCGCGCGGGATATCGATATGCCGGGCGAGGCTGACCGGCTTGCCGGTGTCGGCGACTTCCGCTTCCAGGAAATCGTCGAAGCGACGCTCGATGCCGTCGGCCACGGCATAGAGGATCTCGACACGCTGCGCGACCGTCAGGCCGCCCCACGGGCCGGACAACGCCGCCCGCGCGGCCTGCACGGCGGCGTCGACTTCGGCGCAGCCGGCCTCGGCGACGCGGGCGATCAGCCGGTTGTCGAGTGGCGAGCGCTTGTCGAACCAGTTGCCGGTGCCCCGGTACTTGCCGTCGATGAAGTTGAGGATCTGCCGCACGGCGGGCTGGGTAGCGGACTGGCCGCTACTGGCAGCGATTGGTTGTGTGTCGTACATGTTGGTCTCCACGATTTTCTGATTGGAAAAACGTTGCGCGATCAAGTGTAGACCGTGGTAAAGGCCTCGTTCAGCTCCCCCGAGTGGAAGAAGATCGCCCGCCCGATCTCGTCCTCGGTCCACGTCGTGACCGGGCGGTCAGGCTGGGCCAGGTAGCCAAGCCCGGCAAAAGTCTCATTGCGGTTGCCGCTCGGGTCGAAGAAGTAGATGGTGGTGCCGCGCGTGATGCCGTGGCGCGTCGGCGCGACGTCGATCTTGACCTTGTTCTTGGCCATCACGTCGGCGGACCTGAGCACGTCGGCCCAGTCGTCGAGGAAGAAGGCGATGTGGTGCAGGCCGTTGCTGGGGCCACCGACAAAGGCGATGTCGTGCGGCGTGGAGCTGCGGAACATGAAGGCTGCCGCCTGGATCGAGTGGTCCGGGCCGACCATGACCTGCTCGCCGAGATGGAAGTCCAGGCATTCCTTCATGAAGCGGACGTTCTCCGCCACGCGGTTGACGCCGATCTCCGGGTTCAGCTCGCACATCAGCAGGCAGTGGTCAAGCCAGTGGACGCCTGATCCCTGCTTGTCGTCCGGCCAGGGATCCGGGTTAAGCGAGCCGACGTCGGTGCCGACCTGTTCCTTCTGCGCATAGAGCCGCATCTCGTGCCCGCTCGGCAAGGCGAACAGCAACTGGCGGCCGACGGCGGGCAAAGCGCCTGCCGGCAGCATCTCGGTGGAGATGCCGTAGGCGACGATGCGCGCGCGCAGCGTGTCCAGGTCGGCATCGTGCTCGACCTTGTAGGCGACGTGCCTAAGCCCGGCCTCATCGGACGGGGTCAGGATCAGCGAGTACTTGTCCCACTCGTCCCAGCACTTGAGGTAGACGTTGCCGTCCGCGTCGCGCATCACCTCTTTCATGCCCAGCACCCGCACGTAGTGGCGCAGGGCCGCTTCCATGTCCATGACCTTCAGGTTGGCATGGCCTATCCGCATCACACCCATGATGTGTCTCCTGTTGATGTTTTCTTGCTGCCTTTACTTCCTGGCCTGGGCGCAGCAGAGGAACGGCTTCTGCATCTTCCCGGCCACCTCCAGCTCGACGTCGCCCTGCGGCGCCACGCGGCAGGCCAGCGTGTAGCCCAGCCCCTCTTCGTCAGCGCTGACATGCGCGCGGCTGACCGGGCCCAGCTTGCGCACGTCGCCGCACAGCACCCGCACCTTGCAGACCCCGCAGCCGCCGTTCAGGCAGCCAACCGGAATGCCGCGCCGGCCCAGCTTTGCCATGCCGGCGAGCAGCGATTCGCCGGCGGTGCACGAGAAGGACTCACTCGTCTGCGCGACCCGCACCGTGGCCTTGATGCACGTGTCCACGTCACACCTTGCGGAACAGCGGGCTGCGGGTCTGCTGCGCATCCGCCGCCGAAATGAACTTCTCGTGGTAGATGTCGCGCTCGAACAGCCGGCCCTGCATCAGCGCCGTGATGCAGGCGTCGATCATCGCGGGCGGTCCGCACAGGTAAGCCTGGTGGCCCGAGAAGTCGTTGTCGAAGTGCACCTTGGCGACGTCGTGGACGAAGCCCTGCGCGACCTCGCCGTCCCCCGCCCCCTCCGACAGCGCCGGCACGTAGGTGAAGTTGGGATAGCGCTCGCTCAGCGCGCGGAACTCGTCGTGGTAGTACAGCTCCTTCGCGTTGCGCTGGCCGTAGACCAGCGTGATCGGCGCGGTGACGCCGCCCTCCAGCAGGTCGCAGATCATGGAGCGCGGGCTCGACAGCCCCGAGCCGCCCGCCATGAAAATCATCGGCAGCCCGGCCGAGCGGCGTACGAAGAAGCGGCCATAAGGCCCGGACAAGCGCACGCGGTCGCCGGCAGCGAGCTGCTCGTGCAGGTAACCGGTGCCGAGACCGCCCGGCACCTGCCGCACGTTCAGCTCGATCTCGCCGGTTGCGGCAACGTCCGCCGGCGCGTTGGCGATCGAGAAGGCGCGGCTCTGGCCCAGACCCGGGATCTCGAGCTGGACGTACTGGCCCGCCTGGAAACGCATCGGCTCCGAGAGCCGCACGCGGATCGACTTGATGGTCGGGGTGAGCTGGTCGATGCGCGTGACCTCGGCCTCGAAATCCCGCACCGGGATGATCTCGCCATCCGGGTCCTCGTCGACATCGGCCTCGATGGTGGTGTCGGCCTGCAGCGTCGCGCAGCAGGCGAGCGCCTTGCCTTCCTCGCGCTCGAAATCCATCAGCGCGAACGGGTTGGCCTCGCCCAGGTCGGCCTCGCCGTCGAGGACCGAGACCTTACAGGTCCCGCACAGGCCGTGGCAACACGCATGCGGGATATAGATGCCCTGGCGCAGCGCCGCATCGAGGATGGTCTGCCCTTCCTCGACCTCGATCGTCGCGCCGAGCGGCTCGATGGTAAGTTGGTGGCTCATGATGAATACCTTGTCATTGCTGCAGCACCGGCCGGCGCTCAGATCGATGCCCCGCCGATGCCGTCCAGCCCCAGCGTGCGGAAACTGATCAGGTCCTTGTGCCCCAGCCCGTTCTCGCCGAGGCTCTTCGACGTGTCCGGCGTCCACGGTTGGCCGGAGCGGAACCACTGCACGCGATCCCATTCGATGCGGGCGAAGTCCGGGTGATAGCCGTAGACGGGCGGCAGGATCTGTTCGGCGAGCGCGCTGAAGGGGGTGTCAGGCGGCAGCGGCAGGCAGAACGGCGCCGGGAACATCAGGTGGTTTTCCCAGTTCACGTACAGCAAGGGCGCGGGGAACTTCTCCACCGTGTCCATCAGCGGGAAGTCGTAGGGCTTGAGCGCTTTGACGGTCATGGCTGTCTCCTGCCGGTCAGTTGCTGGTGGCCTGGCCGCGCCATGCCGCAAAGTTCTTCTGGTCTTCCGAGCCTTCGAAGTCCATCGTGTCGCGGGGCTCCACCTCGTAGTAGTCGAGTACGGCAGCCAGCGGATCGAAGCCTTCGGCGCTCGGATCCACGCCCGGCTTGAAGCAGTTGCCCTGGTAGATCTGGTGCACCGGCAGCCACGCTTGCACGTATTTCTCCGGCTCGTGGTCGAAGATCTCCTTGCAGTGGTCGCTGCAGAAGTGGAACTTGTTGCCGAAGTAGTTCGATTCGCGCGCGCAGAGTTTGGTGGGATCGCCCGGCTCGGTGAACAGCATCGGGATCTGGCAGGTCTGGCACAGCATCGGCAGCGTCTTGATGTAGAACCGGTTGCCTGACTTGGCCTGTTCGTCCCAGTGCTCCAGGCGCGGACGGTAGTGCTGATCGAACGTGTCCGGATACTTGGCGGACAGCCACGCCATCTCGTCCTGCTGCGGCACCCAGGTATGGAACGGCGCGGCCGTGTTGAAGCCGTAGAAGATCGCCCAGGCCTGGTGGCTGATGTGGTCCTTGCCTTCGCAGGCGTCCTGCCAGCCTTTGGGCTCGCGGATGCCGTAGCGGGCCAGGTCCTTGAACAGCGCGCCGCCGTTCTGCTCGGCATACATCTCCCACGACTCGCGCCAGCTCATCACGCGCTTGGGCTGCATGTAGTCCATCATCATCGCCACCAGCGTCAGCAGCCGGTAGCCGCGCCAGAACCACTTGTCGATCCAGCGCTGCACGATGGGCACGTTGTCGGGATCCTGTTCCAGCAGGAACTTAATGCACTCGATGCCCAGCGTCATGTGGCGAGACTCGTCGGATTGGGCCGAAAAGCCGAAGGTGACCGTCGACATATCGCCGTTGTAGGCCGCGCCCGACATGAACGGCACGAACAGCAGGTTGGTCAGCACATACTCGAAGGAGAAGCTGACCGCCGTCAGAAACTCGAATGGTCCTGCCGAATAGGCATCCTCGAAGAACGATTTCGGCACCGACAGGTACCAGACCCGGTCGAACCAGTGGTTGGAGTGGTGCAAGCCGTTAAAAAACTTGTTGTAAGTGGAGAGCGCGTGGGTCTCGGTCTGGTAGTGGCGCAGTTCGTCGATCGATTGCATCTGGCAAGCAATGCGCGCGCCCTCGCCGGTGAAGTGGCGGCCGACGTGTGCAAAGCCGCGGTGGGCCAGGTATTCCAGCGGCGTCACGCCCTGCACGAACAGCTTGAGCGCATTGATGTAGCGCGCATCGGTCACGCCGAGGAAGGCATTGTTCTGCGTGAAGGCGTCGATCACCGCGTAGAGCTTCTTCTCCTTCTCGCCCTGGTACTTCCAGTATGCGTCCATCGTCAGGCGGAACGGGTCGACCCACTTGTCCCAGTCGTGGATCTTGATGCCCTCGTAGCGGTCGTAGGGGAAGACCTTGTCCATCGGCTGGTAGGTGGTGTCCCAGCCCAGGCCGCGGGTCATGGCGGCGTAGCGTTCCTTCAGGCCGAGCTTCTTCTTCAGCGTCGGGGTGTCCATGTTCGTGTCTCCTTCTTTATGTGGGCAACTGCGGCGGCGCAGGGCGTTCAGTGTTTCCAGCTCAGCGTGAAGGCGTCGTCGTCTTCTTCGATATGGCCGGACAGCGTGATCAGGTTGACCTGGATCTGCTGCAGGTCGAAGCGCGTGCCGGTCAGTTCCTCGATGGTCTGGCGGCGGATGGTCAGGTGGCCGGGCGCGTCGATCTTGACCATCCCGGGGGACTCGACCAGCACCGCGTCCGGGTTGTCGGCGAGGATGGCCTCGACCACCGGACGGGACTCCTCGTTGGCCTGGAATGCGATGAATACGTTGGACATGGGATTTCCTTGTGAGCGAGTGAGGGGAGCGATCAAAGCACGATGCCGAGTTTCGAGATCCGGGCATGGAACTGCTCGCGCACCGCGGCGAGCACTTCGGGCGCATGGGTCGGGAAGGCCAGCTCGGCCACCGGCTGCAGCGCGGCGAACGCGCGCCCGGCCCAGTCGCGGGTCCAGCGCGCCAGCAGCGCCTTGTTCTCTTCCGACTCGGCCGCCATGGTCTTCACCACGGCATCGACCCAGCGCTTCGACTCGTCGTGCCACTCGGGCATGAAGGCCGTCAGCATCGCGATCGCGGAGCCACCGCCCAGCGCGATCCGTTCGTCGACGAACCTGTCGTAGACCAGCGGGTAAAGCAGGCCGTCGAGCGCCAGGTTCTGGGCGATGAACAGCTCGACGGGGTCGTCGACGACGAAGGTGTCCTCGACGTAGTGGCGCAGCGGCTGCCACGCCGGATGTTCGAGCCAGGCGTGCCGGCCCGCGTCGAGCACCTCCGGGCCGGCCACGGCCAGCGCCAGGCGCGTCAGGTATTGCGCGACGCCGAGGTTGTCCATCGCGTGGAACATCGCCGCCGCGGTGAAGGCGGTGCCGTAGCCCAGCGCGCAGACCTGCGCGTTGTTCATGTTCGCGCCCCATGCGGCATGGCGCAGCGGCACCAGCACGTCGAGCGCGTGCTTCGCCACGTCCGCCGGCATGCGGTCGATCATCCGGCGCGACTCGACGAACTCGAAGTTCGATTCCATCGTGTCCTGCTGGCGCGCGCGGGCCGTGGCCCAGGAGGCGTAGTAGTACTGGCGCGGGTCCTTCAGCACATACCAGCTCGCCATGTGGATCGCCGAGCGCGAGGCATCGAAGATCTGGTGCGCCGGGTCCCAGGTCGGGCGGTAGTGGAAGTTGGTCTCCGGCTGCGCGCCCATCATGCCTTCCTGGTAGCGCGAGGCCGTCTTGTCGCCGCCAATGTGCCGCGCCACGTGCGCGTAGGTCTGCCGTAGCGGCTTGATGTCGACGGTTTTCAGCTCGATTGTCACGGGTTGCTCCTGAGGGTCGTGGGGTCGCGGTGGAAGTCGCTGCCGGAGTCATCCAGCCGGACGACGTTCTGCGTGGTGCAGAACGCGTCGAATGCGTCAATGGGCAAGGTCAGTTCGACGAACATCTCCGGCCCGCCGACCGCGAACTCGAATTCGACGAATCCGCGTGGATTGAGGCCGGTGACCCGGACGAACTTGCGGCAGGGATCGAATGGTTGGTTGGCTGGGGTCTGCAGGGTCATGGTCGATGGGTCGATGTCGCCTCCGTACCCCTTTCATTGCAGGGGGCGTGCCAGCGGTGCCAGCCCATGACCAGAAATCTCGATAATTCAGGGAAAGTACTGAGTCAAAGTTGGCTGCGCGCCTGCAAAATGCTGGTTAACCAGCACGCTCCCGGATCTGGTACCGCTCTTATGCGGACGCTTCAAATCGTTGATCCCGCCCGGTTTTTTATCTTTTGATCAAGTGCGGAAAGGCCGTTTTGATGAAATGGTGAAGCCGGCGAGCGCTGCGGCGTTACCGCGACGCATCCACCACAATCCGCAGAAACATAGAAAATCTCGATGGAGACGACATGACGCAGCCTCGCCTGCCCCCGCTGCCCACCGACGCCGATCTGCGGCGATCGATCCACTTTTCTGCCGCCGATGGCCGCATCTGGCTCGCCGGCCAGCGGATGGTGCTGGTCCACGCTGCCGCCCTCGGCACGCTGCGGCAGGAACTGATGGAGAGTGTGGGCCCGGCCCAGACCCGGCGGCTTTTCACGCGCGTGGGCTTTGCCTCGGGCGAGCGTGACGCCGCGCTGGCCCGCGTTATTCGCAGAAACGGATCACTGCAGGACATGTTCAATGTGGGCCCGCAGCTGCACATGCTGGAGGGCTCGGTGCAGGTCACGCCGATCTGTTTCGAGGCGGATCCCGCTACTGGCAAGTTCTACGGCGAATACCGCTGGGAACACTCCTGGGAGGCCGAGGTGCACAAGCGCACGTTCGGCCCTCAGGCGGAGCCGGTGTGCTGGATGCTGATCGGCTACGCCACCGGATACACCAGCGCCTTCATGGGCCGCACCATCCTGTTCAAGGAGACCATGTGTGCCGGCATGCATGACGAGCACTGCATGATCGTGGGCAAGCCCGTGGAAGAATGGCCGGATGGAGAAGAAATGGCGTCGTGGTTCAACGCCAGTTCGCTGCTCAGCACCATCCGCGACCTGCAGACCGAGGTCGAATCGCTGCGCCTGGAAATTGCCCCCGACGCTGACCGCACCCGGCTGGTGGGCCGGTCCAACGCCTTTCGCCACGCCTACACCTTGCTGGAGGCCGCGGCCCCCACCCGCGTCACCGTGCTACTGACCGGCGAGACCGGTGTCGGCAAGGAACGCTTTGCGCGCGCCCTCCATAGCCTGAGCCCGCGCGCCGAGCGGCCTTTCGTCGCCATCAACTGCGCCCCGCCATCCCGCATGCGCTGATCGAGTCCGAACTGTTCGGCGCGGAGAAAGGCGCCTTCACTGGCTTGCAGGCCACGCGCCCGGGCCGTTTTGAGCGCGCCGACGGCGGTACTTTGTTCCTCGACGAGATCGGCGAGTTGCCGCTCGATGTCCAGGCCAAGCTGCTGCGTGTGCTGCAGGAAGGTGAAGTTGAGCGGCTCGGCGCCACGCAAAGCCGTAAGGTCGACGTGCGCCTGATCGCCGCGACCAACCGCGACCTCGCGCAGGCTGTCAAAGAAGGCCGCTTCCGCGCCGATCTCTTCTACCGGCTCAATGTCTACCCGGTTTTGATCCCTCCGCTGCGCGAGCGTGCCGAGGACATCGAACCGCTGGCGCAGACCATGCTGGAGCGGTTTGCTTCGATCCACGGCAAGCCGGTGCCGACGCTGACCGACTACGCCTGCGAGTCGCTGCGCCGGTATCAATGGCCGGGCAACGTGCGCGAACTGGAGAACCTGATCGAACGGGCGGTCATCCTCGCACGGCCCAATCGCGCCGTCGATGCCACGGACCTGTTCCCCGGCCTGAGCATGCCGGCGGGCGCAACCGTCGACCATGCTGGGCAGATCCACCAGCCGACCGCCAAGGGGATCGATTGCCAGGCCCTACTCGACCAGCTGAAGGGGTGCAGTGAGGGGATCGAGGGGCTGGAGCGCGCGCTGCTGCATGAAGCGGTAGAGCGTGCCAACGGCAACCTTTCCGCCGCCGCAAGACTGCTCGGACTATCCCGCGCGCGGCTCAGCTATCGTCTCAACCGCAAGCAAGACATGGAGGGCTAGCGAGATGACTACCGTTCTGCCTCCTCCTGCTCTCAACGCTCCCGCCCCCGCTCCGCCAGATGAGCCCGACGGTCCGCAAGCGCGCACGCTCAGCGAGCATGCCTATTACCAGTTGCGGCAGCACATCATCGAAGGCCACTATCCACCGGGCACCAAGCTGCGCGTCGAGCGACTGAAGGATGTCTACGGCGTGGGCGCGGGCACGCTGCGTGAAGCGCTGACGCGGCTGGTCAGCGACGCCTTGGTGATCGCCGAGGGGCAACGGGGCTTCCGCGTCACGCCTATGTCCGTGGCCGACCTGGAAGCGATCACGCGGCTGCGCATCCATATCGAGGTCGATGCGCTGCGCGAATCCGTACGCTGCGGCGATGCCGCGTGGGAGCAGCGCGTCAGAGCGAGCTATGAGGCGCTGTCCACTTGGGAGCAGCCGGTGTCTATGGCCAATCGCGCTGCCTGGGAGACTTGCAACCGGCGCTTCCACGAAGCGCTGATTTCGGCGGCTGCGTCACCGTGGACCTATCTGGTGCTGCGCATGCTGTCACAGCAGGGGGAACGTTACCGGCGTGTGTGCATCGGGTTGGAGACGCCGCCGCGCGATGTGCATGTGGAACACCAGTGCATTTTCGATGCGGCGCTGCAGCGAGCCGATGCGCGCGCGGCACTGGCCCTGGAGGACCATCTCAGTACGACGTTGATGATGGTGCGGAATGCACCGGCGGGAACCTTACCGTTTTGAAGGGCAATGGGAGCCAACTAGCCATGCGGAATTTGAGAACATACGTCCCAAACAGGGGCATACGTCAACACGGCAGAAATCGCCTACGAATTATGGTTGGACCAATGTGGTTGTTAGCGGATATAGGGGTCGCTGTGAGCGGATTTGGCGATCACCCAATGGCAGCACGAGGCGTATGCAAAGAAACCGGTTTGGCCCGGTTTGGCGGCGACAAGCTATGGTTCAAGGGGTCATGGCCGTCTAATGGAATGGGCCAACCTTGGGCGGGAAGCCCGCAATGGGACGCGAGCTGTGCCCGCATAGCTGTCACAGACGGCCCCTGTGGCGCTGCGACGAGACACCAGGAGGTGAAGCATGGCTTCCATTAGCCTCTTGTTCCCTGATGCCCGGCAACTCCGGGTGCGCGATGTCACACTTCGCGCGAGCGACGATTTCCAGGCCCAGCGCGATAAGCTCGCGCGCATCATGCTGGACGCGATGTACCAGTTCGTGGGCCTGCTGGATGTGCACGGGACGATGCTCGAGATCAACCGTGCCGCGCTCGAGGCGATTGGCATTCGGATGGACGACATCAGGGGAAAGCCGTTCTGGGAGGCCCGCTGGTGGGTGGTCTCGCCGGAGACCCAGGCGCTGCTGCGGGAACTGATTCAGCGTGCAAGCCAGGGCGAATTTGTCCGTTGCGACTTCGAAAACTACGGCCAAGCCGAGGGCGAGGAGAAGATCATTGTCGACTTCTCCCTCCTGCCGATCAGGGATTCTCACGGGAACGTCGTATTCCTGCTCCCGGAAGGCCGCAATATTACGGAGAAGAAGCGCGCCGAGGCCGCATTAGCGCGGAAGAACGAAGAACTGCAGGCAAGCTGGGAATTGATCCGCCGCCAGCGCGACGAGCTCCAGAGCCTCTATGACAGGATTCTGGTCGAACAGAAATTGTCGGAGCGGCTGCTGCTCAATCTCCTGCCCTACCCGATCGCTAAACGGCTGAAAGCGCGTCCAGATCTCATGGCGACAGGCGTTCCGGAGCTTATCGCCGACAGCTTTCCAGAAGTGACGGTCCTGTTCGCTGACATCGTGGCCTTCACACGGTTTTCAACAGGCATGAGTCCCGAGCAGCTGGTTGCCATTCTCAATGAGATCTTCACCGAATTCGACACCATTGCCGAAGATCGCGGCCTCGAGAAGATCAAGACTATCGGCGATGCCTACATGGCAGCCGCGGGGCTGCCGGAGCCGACGCCTGATCACGCTGTGCGGGCAGCGCATATGGCGTTAGACATGAGCGACGCGATCATGCGTTTCAACCGCCGCACCGGCTTCCAGCTGCAAATGCGCATTGGGATCAACAGTGGGGCGGTGGTCGCCGGCGTCATCGGCAAGCGCAAGTTCATCTATGACTTGTGGGGTGCGGCCGTCAACACCGCGAGCCGGATGGAATCCCACGGCGTGGCCGGACGGGTGCAGGTCACCGATGCCACCAGGCGCCTGCTGGGCGAGTCGTTCCAGTTCGAAGAGCGCGGCTCAATCGAGGCAAAGGGCATAGGCAGGCTACACACTTGGTTCCTGACAGGCCGAAACGATGCAGTATTCGCATAGCGTTTGCCGCAGAACAAAAGGAAAGCTGTTGCTATGGGCTTTTGCGCGACAGTTCGTTAGCCAAGCCGATGCTGCCGATGCAGGAAGGCGTTGAAGGCGAAGACACGAACGGCTGGTGCCGGCCACCGACGAGCTGATCGCCGAACTGGCGCGCTACCGCCGCGCCCACGACCTGCCCCCGACGCCGCAGCCCGGCGAGGCCCCGCCGCTGGTGCTGCCGGTGATCGGACGCGCGCAACGCGCGGGGCGCGGGAATCGTGACCCGGGCCTGTCACGCGGCGCGCTGCACCTGATGTTGCAGATCATTATTTCCGCCAATGGCAGTCACAATTTCCGCCAATGTGGCAATCTGAACGCTTTTTTCCACCCTTGCGCTGACGCTTGCCATCCGCATGGAGCACCGCAGTGAGGTTGCTGCAGAGGCGTAACGTCGATACCGGGAGCGTATTCAGACTATGGCCAGAGACTCGGCAGACAGCCGTGTACGGATCTAGCCAATCCCGCTTCCAGCGCGGGGAATAAACGTCCACGGGATTCAGCACCAGGCATTCGAAGCAGTATGCGTGAAGTGTAATAAAGATGCTCCGTTTGGGTAGTAAAGTTGCAACCTCTGACGAAAGTATCGATTGCGCCGCCTGGGAAAGCCTTCACTCCAGCAATTCAGGCAGTAATGCGACAACTCGTCGTTTGGCCTTCATCACTGCGACAAGCTGGCGGCTTTGCCCTTCGACCCACCCCACCCTTTCCGCCAGCTTCGTCAAGATCTCGCGCGAATGCTCATGCTGTTCGACAACGTCAAAGCCGCTGAGCCAACGCACGACGCCGGTCAGTGGATGCAGAGGCTTGCACCAGAGGGCGTTGGGATGCCGACAGCCGTTCCAATGCATCGCCGCGAGCAGCCACGCCGCAGCGTTGATCTGCGCGGCAGCCACCTTGATAGCAGGCTTCTCCGGATCGAAAGATAGAACAGCGCGACGAATCATCCGCCGTTGGCGGCGCGGCACGTTTGCCCATGCCCGGCGCAGCAATAATCTCGTCAAATGCTCGCTGTCGTGCAGCAGCTCACGCGAGTCGCCGCCGGCCATCACCTCGGAGGTTTGGGCGCTCAAGGCATGCGATGGACGGCGCCCGCTATTTGCGATTGCCGCTGGGAGGCCCAGGAGTTGACGCCAGTGGTAGACGAGTTCGTCGCGCCCATTCGTTGGCAGCGACATAGAAGCTGCCGCGCGCCGTCTTCGCGGTATTCGGACGTACGTCGGAATGAGCTCGAGCGGCTCCAGCACAAGGATCGGCAAGACCATGGTCTATACCTCCAGTCGTACTGTCTGTTGTGCGGCAACGTATCCGGTCTCTAGCACTGCTCGCAGCCTCCGTTTCCGATGGGTGGCCCAGCGTCGCGAAATGGTAGATCTGCTTGGTGGTTTAACACTTGCCCCAGCGCATCGCTTCCGTATTTCGACGACTAGTTCGAACAGCGGGTAAGCGAAACGAGGCTGTCGCGGCAGCCAATCGGTAAGCACCTCACTCACAATTTTCTCGACCGTCGCTGCTAGACGCGGATTTCCTACCTTGGGACCTCGGTCATGAGGTATCAACGCGCTCGCAACAGGATTCGCGAGGAAGCGCCGGCGCAAGCGATAAACTGTAGACCAATGGATCCCAAGCAATGCGCCAGCCCTTTCAGCTTGCTTACGCGAGAGGGGGGCCTTTCCAAGCGGACGCAAGACCCTCACAATCGCTCGCTCGCGCTCCGTTGCAATCTTCACCGCCATGTTCAAGTCTGCGGTCTTACGCACCCGAGGCGATTTACTGGGCGGAGGAACCGGGTTGGCGGAATCAGTGGACGAGCGCGGTATCCGCACGTTCGCTGGGGCGGGCTCGGTCATCTCCGGCACAAGGATCGGCAAGACCATGGCCTATACCTCCGGTCGTACGGTCTGTTGCGCGGCGACGTACCCGGACTCCCGCACTGCTCGCTCCCAATGAGCAGAATCTAGCACCAACCCTGCACTGTCCCACTGGGGACCGTTCAGTAACACCGATTCGACGGCACGAGTAAAATAATCCATCGGCAAATCTACCGGTCCAGCCAGTTGCGCGACCGCGTGGGCGTTCACGAAGCCATTCCACAGCGCCGCAGCCGATTGCTCCAGTCTTAAGCCGGCGGCGTACGCGTCGGGATAGAAGAAGGCAGTGAAGGAGCTCCCGGTGTCCTCTGGATAGCGAGTCAGATCGTAACTAGCCAGGCAGGTTGCTGCTTCGACGGCGCCGGTAATGCCTCGGAAGTGCATTTGCTCAATCATGAAGCGAGCGACGATTTGCTCGTCACCGGAGAGCTGATATTGCGCCCTCTGCTCCATCAGCTGCGGCTGCCCTACCAGAAAGGTGATGAGCCGCACGCCGTGATGGGCAAGCTGATCATGGACGTCGCGCAGCCACTCCAGCGCATGCTTGGACAGCCGCTGCGCTTCGTCGCAAAAGAGCACCACAATGTGACCCGAGCGCATTTGCAACTGCTCGTTAAGTCGACGCATCAAAGCGAAGCGCTTGTCGGCAACGGTCCTGCGCTGTGGATCCCTGACACCAGCGGCGCTCAACAATGCACTGAAGAAGGCGCCCTCATAGTCGCTGCGATGATATTCGCAAGACATCCTCAGCACGAGAATGTCACCGCGATTCCTGGCAAGGTGCAATGCCAAATAATCAATTGCATGAGTCTTGCCCATGCGAGGACGGGCGTAGATCAGCGCGCCCGGGATCAATACGCGCACGCAGTGATCCACGAGGTCGACAAAGCCTTCAATAGCTGCGGTCGCCACGCGGTAGTGACGGCGAGCGAGCGGGTGATTGTGCACTGTCAGGTCTGCCGGATTCACGGCCGTTGCATTAGGCGCGCGGCTGGCTGCGCGGACTCGGGTCGCGCTGACACGTGACGCACGCGGTGCGCCTTTTGGGGCCGTGGTGGTCTTCTCGTTCATGTCTGCTCCTTGCCGGCGAGATCGGTTCCTCTTCGCCCTTCACAGCCGGCAATGGTCGGGCCCGGCCAGCGCCCGTTGGCGTGAGCGCGCCCCTACCACTAGCGGGAGTACCCCCGCGCAATGCGCAATGCCTTGCCTTTAACTGGACCCTTGGCCAGTGGCGAAAGCGGCTGTACGGGTGTCACGGTTTCACTTGCGGGATCGGAGGGAGGGGGCTTTGCTGTCTGGCGCTCGCGCTTCACCTGCGCGATGTCGCTGGCCGCGCGCCGACGCTTGCCAGCCTGTTTGCGTCTGAGCGCGAGAAAGGCCTCAATCGGATTGTCGCCCGGGCCGAAGTCGAACTCGCGCGCCCGCTTGGCCTTGAAGATTTGCTGGCGCAGCCGCAATGAATGCGGCTCGTTGCGCCACAGACCGCTAGCAAACAGGTCGTCCAGTATGTATCCATCTTCGGTGCAGGCCCATAGCGTTCGCACGGAGATAACGTCAAGAGTGGTGTACGGGCAGCTTGATGGTCGGCGACGTCAAGCGGCGAGTTTCTGCTGAACCGGTCG